>NZ_DBHKZA010000195.1:0-1286 GCF_057314935.1 Achromobacter sp. | reverse complement strand
GCGTTCGATCAGCGTGCGCTCGGTGCCGGCGGCGGCTTGCTCCAGGAGGGATGACTGCACCTGATCCAATGCGGCCGGCAGTTCGGCCATCAGCGCCCGCGCCACTGCTCTGACGTAGCGCGGATTAAAGCCCAGGTCGTGGGCCATCGCGTCAAGCTGTGCCGGCCCAATATTGCCCGGCTTCATTTCACCGCCGATGGCGAACGCGAAATGCTTGGCCAGCCCCGGATACATCGCCGTGCACATCAGATCGTAGAACGGTGCCAGGCGATAGCGTCCATCGGCGGTCTGCAGCACAGACAGATTCTTGGCATGACTATCGTTGTTGCCCACGCACAGATTGAAAATCACCCACTGCAGGAACCGCTTCAAGTCGGTTGCGCCAACGCTCATGGCCTTCAACAGCTTGCGGCAGTCCGCCAGCGTCGGTCCACCGTCCGCCTCGTACTTCACATCGGACGGTTTTCCCGCCAATTGGCACAGATCCAATTGGTGCAAGCGCAACAGCCCGCCTTGCCCATCGGGCAGACGGTCATAGCGCTTAATCAGGCAGGCGCGCGTGTCGGGCTGATAGCGGGCTTCTGCCACACCCAGCCCTAGCTTGTCTGCCAACTGCATCACCAGGGCTTCGTTCAGGGCCGACGCCCACACGCCGTCCAGGCCCTGGATGTCCGGCTTCAGGATATGCGAGGACGGGGCCGTTCCCTCAGGCAGCGCCGGCGAACCATCCTGCGCCACCATCAACAGCAACTTGTCCTGTGCGCCTGCCAGCGATATGCGCGCGCCCTCGGCGTTCTCGGCCACCAACGCCGGCACCGCCCCATTGCGCAAACGCGCCGCCACCTCCTGCCATGTCGAAGGCCGGTAATGTGGAGGAGCCGGTTGTTCGCCTTGCGGCAGTATTGTCAGTCCGCTGGCGGTATCGCCCCCTACGCTGCGCAACAAGCCGAACACCGTCGTCGCGTGGCGGCTGATCTGCAAAAACTTGCGGACATGTCCTTCGGGCAGCAGGTTTTCGAAGAAGGCATGTACGGCATCACCCGCGTGATCGTGTCCATTCAGCGCAATGGCTGGCGAGATGGCTCGCGCGCCGGGCGAGTTCAACCACGCATCGTCGTAGACAAACCGCAGCGGGCGTTCGTCGAACAAGCGGCCGACCTTGCGGTCGGCCTGATACAGGTCCAGGGCGTCGGCGGCAGTCATGGCAGACTCGCGGGCTTGGGCGCCACCTGCACTTCAAGACCCAGCAGATCCAGCATGTCCAACACCTTCTGCAATTGCAGGGT
>NZ_DBHKZA010000194.1:0-1517 GCF_057314935.1 Achromobacter sp. | reverse complement strand
GTACGCACTCTGGTGCCTGGCAACAACGCGTGCCCGTTTACGTCGTCCACCACGCACTGGGCCGAATTCTGTGTCATCCCCTCCAACGGCAGGTCGGACGAGTCCGCGGCCCGCTTGAACAACTGATCCCGGGCGTTCTTCTGAGGCACGACGTCGATAGGCGTTAGCCGGACCTCGAAGTCATTTTTCCAAAGATACTTTTGCTCTGAGAAAAAGCGCACCGATTTGACCTTCACGCCAAGATCCACACCCGCGGCAAGCGCAGCAAAATCCTCAGCCACGGCGAGATAGGGTGCCACGATGAAGCCGGCCGACGTGATTTTGGGAATGACCCGCTTGCGAATCACAGCCCCGTTGTCAAACGTCAGTTCTATCTGCAACTGAGGCAAACGGAACACGCCCGCTACCAGCTTGCCCAACAGCGTAGGCTGGATGTCCGCCTGCATCCATACCGGTCGCGTGGGATCCAATTCAATAGCCTTACCGAACTCGCCAGATACCGCTTTCTGGTGATCAAGGTCAAGCGAGGCTCCGCGCTCTCCCATTCGCTTCTTCAGTACGAGGTACGGCGACTCGATTGCCGACACCGTATATCCTGCCAGCAGCTCAAGCACGCTGCCTGCGTCCTCGATAGCCGGCAGACGGCCATCAATCGGGGAAAACGAGAAAAACACCGTGTCGGGCCCATTGGCCCCCCGCAGATGGGCAACGTTCTTATCGTCCAGACTGGTGTCGTATACGGAATAGCTTTGGGGAATCGGTCGTCCAGACCAGTTCATGTCATGGGCAAAGATCGTGGACAATTCGGTGGGATACAAATCCACGGTCCCCGTCGTAAGTGGCAATGGATGATCCAGGCGAATCTTTTCCTTCGCCTCTTCGTACTGTTCGAGAAAGCGCTCAGGATGCGCAATTCGTTGATGAATGCCCGATATGGTATTCACCCAATGAGCAGCCACTTCGTTCCAAACAAATCGTGGCGTGCGATCGAAGTTGCCAGGCGCGATCAGACACCACACCGTTACCATCGCACACCACGTGGCGATAACGGCGATCACGTTCGCATAGAGCGACATTCCGTAGCTCAACATCAGCAGCACGCCGATCGTCACTAAGACATGCCCATCCTGCCGTACGAAACCTGCTTTGAACGCCACGAAGAGCGTAAACGCCATGCCCAGCACAAGCATCCAGGCGCGTGAGCCGAATGCCCGCAAGAGCGCGTGCGAAAAGAGCCCAAGTACCAATGCCGATGCCAACAGGATGTATACCACCGCGTCGACGGGCCCGCCTTGAGACATGGCATTGGTATATCCCGAAATGATCGGTCCCTGTGCCAAAAAGAACTGAGGAAGATCCTTTAAGTCCTGGCCCGCACCGATCCAGTTGAGGCAGACCGAGAGCAGCAGCAGCGCAGCGAAACCCAAAGCGGCTCTCTTTTGGGAGCTCCACAACATCAAGAACGTCAACCCGCCAACCGGTAATACAACTCCAGAGAAACTCCCCTTCACGAGGGG
>NZ_DBHKZA010000193.1:0-1564 GCF_057314935.1 Achromobacter sp. | reverse complement strand
CGTGCCGACGGCCTTCGACACCGTCACGCCCGCGCACGACGACGTGGCGCAGATGCTGTACACGTCAGGTTCCACCGGCAAGCCCAAGGGCGTGCCGCTGACGCACGCGGGCCAGCTGTGGGCGCTCGGCGCCACGTCCGGCCCGGCGGCCGCAACCGATCGACAGGAACACTACCTGCTGGCCCAGCCCCTCTTCCACATGAACGGCCTCTTCATGGCCAAGCGCGCATTCGCCAGCAACAGCCTGCTGGTGATCCAGCCGGCGTTCGACGTGGCCGCCTATGCCGATGCGCTGGAACGCTACCGCATCACCGTCCTGACGGCCGTGCCCACCATGTTCGCCCGGCTGGTCAAGGAGCCTGCCTTGCTGCAGGGCCGTGACCTGTCTGCGCTGGGCCGCGTCATGCTGGGCTCTGCGCCGATGACCGTGGCGCTGTACGAACGCATCCAGCAGGCCCTGCCGCAGGTGCGCATCACCCACGGCTACGGCACCACCGAAGCCGGGCCGGCCGTGTTCGGCCCGCATCCCGACGGTTTGCCCACGCCGCCGCTGGCGGTGGGCCATCCGATCGATCCGTCCCACGTCCGGCTGGCCGACGGCCCCAATCCCGATGAAGGCGTGCTGCTGATGAAAAACCCGGCCGTCTTGTCCGGCTATCACAACCTGCCCGAAAAGAGCGCGCAAGTGCTGCGGGACGGCTGGTATTACAGCGGCGACGTCATGCGCCGCGACGCCCAGGGCTTCTACTATTTCGTGGGGCGCGCGGACGACATGTTCGTCTGCGGCGGCGAAAACATCTATCCCGTCGAAGTGGAAAAGCTGCTGGAGCTGCATCCGGATGTGCGCCAAAGCTGCGTTGTGCCCCTGGCCGACGAAGAGCGCGGCCAAATCCCCGTCGCCTTCGTGGTGCGCCGCGACGGCAGCGCCCTGGACGCGGACAGCCTGAAGCGCCATGCGCTGGCCAACGGCCCCGCGTACCAGCACCCGCGGCGTATCCGCTTCGTCGACGAACTGCCGTGGGCCGGCACCAACAAGGTCGACCGCAACGCCCTGCTCTTGCAGGCGCGCGCACTGGAAGCGCGCCAGACCTGGACAACCCCTGAAACGGAGGCCGCATGAGCCACGCATCTGACAGCTTGACCGGCAAGACCGCATTGGTCACTGGCGCCAGCCGCGGCATTGGCCGCGCCATCGCCCTCGCTTTGGGGCGGCGCGGCGCGCACGTCGCCGTTCACTACAACGCGGCCAGCGACGCCGCCGACGAGGTCGCCGACCTGATCCGCGCAGCCGGCGGGCAGGCCTGGACGCTGCGCGCCGACCTGTCCGCGCCCGAGGCGGCGTCCGACCTGGCGCGCGACCTGCGCCAGACCCTGCTTGAACGCAACGGCGACGGCGGCCTGGACATTCTTGTGAACAATGCCGGTGTCGGCCTGCGGGCGCTGCTGGCGGACGTCACCCCCCAAGACTTCGACCGTGTGCTGCAAGTCAACCTGAAGTCGCCATTCTTTCTTATCCAGCACTGCCTGCCGTTCCTGCGCGACAACGGCCGCATCATCAACATTT
>NZ_DBHKZA010000192.1:0-1717 GCF_057314935.1 Achromobacter sp. | reverse complement strand
ACGGGCGCGGCAACCGGGGCAACAGGCGCCACGACAGCCGGGGCCAAAGCGGGCGTGGGAACCGCAGCCGCTGCAGGCGCAGCCACGGCAACGGGTGCCGCAGCCGGCGCAGCGGTCACGACGGCCGGCTCCGCCGCTTGGCGGGCGGGCGCGGCGGGCGCTTCCAGCGCGGTTTGCGGGCCGGCGTCGCCGTTGAGCGCCAGCATGCGCAGGCAGGCCATGATGAAGCCCGCGTACTCGTCCGGGGCCAGCGTCAGTTCGCTGCGGCTGTGCACCGCCACCGAATAGAACAGTTGCACGGCGTCGGGATGCAGACCGAGCGCCAGACGGGCGATATCGGCCGCCAGCGGGTCTTCGGCCGGCGTCACGCCGGTCACGCGCTGCTCGATCGCCACGCGCGAGAGCAACACCGCCAGATCGGCCAGCGCGCCAGCGTAGGACAACCCACGGGTCGCCAGTTCGTCGGCAACCGCCAGCACGCCCTTGGCGTCGCCGGCGGACAGGGCGTCCAGCAGGCGCACCAGATGGCGTTGGTCGATGGTGCCGAGCATGCCGCGGACGGCGTCCTCGGTCATGTTGCCGGCGCTGTAGGCGATGGCCTGGTCGGTCAGGGACAGCGCGTCGCGCATGGAGCCCTGGGCAGCCTGCCCGATCAACCGCAAGGCCGGCACTTCGAAAGCGACTTCTTCCTGGCCCAGCACGGCCTGCAAGTGCCCGACGATGGAGTCGGCCGGCATCTGCTTCAGGTTGAACTGGAGGCAGCGCGACAGCACCGTCACCGGGATCTTCTGCGGGTCGGTCGTGGCCAGGATGAATTTGACGTGCGGGGGCGGCTCTTCCAGCGTCTTCAACATGGCGTTGAAAGCGTGGCCCGTCAGCATGTGCACTTCGTCGATCATGTAGACCTTGAAGCGGCCCGCGCCCGGCGAGTACACGGCCTGCTCAAGCAACTGCGTCATTTCCTCGACGCCGCGGTTCGAGGCCGCGTCCAGCTCCAGGTAGTCGACAAAGCGCCCGGCGTCGATTTCCGTGCACGCGCGGCAGACGCCGCACGGCTTGGACGTGATGCCGGTTTCACAGTTGAGCGATTTGGCCAGGATCCGGGACAGGGTGGTCTTGCCCACGCCCCGGGTGCCGGTGAACAGCCAGGCATGGTGCAGGCGTTGGGTGTCGAGCGCATGAGTCAACGCGCGCACCACGTGATCCTGTCCCACGAGGGTATCGAACGATCGCGGCCGCCACTTGCGGGCCAGTACCAGATAAGTCATGGCTGGATTGTAGAGCCTGTTTCGCGTGCTGGCTGAAATGCAAAGGGGACGGGCTTATTCCCGTGGAACGAATCCCTGGAAAATAACCCCGTCCCCCTTGAAAGCAATCGAGCGGTGGGTTGAATCACTACCCGTTGCTTTGAAGAATCCGGTTGGCGAGCCTTACTCCGGCACTGACCCTAAACGACTATGGCTGCTTCGTTCCCGACCTGACCAGGTTCACCGTCGAACCATGCGGAGGGGCCCGCCAACCGGAATTCTAGCAGAGCTGCGCTTCGCTTGCTTGCAGCCTTCCGGTTGGCGGGCCCCTGGGGGGCGTTATGTTGCCCCCTCCCCGGCCCTCCCCCCGAGGGGGAGGGAGGGATGGCTTTGCTTCGCTTGCCATTTTTGGCTCGCTTCGCTTTGCCTTTTTTGCTTGCTTCGCTTTGCCTTTTTTGCTTGCTTCGCTT
>NZ_DBHKZA010000191.1:0-1941 GCF_057314935.1 Achromobacter sp. | reverse complement strand
CCGCTACACCGCGCGCGGCAACCTGGTGGGCGTGATCACCAACGGCACCGCGGTGCTGGGCCTGGGCAACATCGGCGCGCTGGCCTCCAAGCCGGTCATGGAAGGCAAGGCGGTGCTGTTCAAGAAGTTTGCCGGCCTGGATGTCTTCGACATCGAAATCAACGAAACCGACCCGGACAAGCTGGTCGAGATCATCGCCGGCCTGGAAGCCACCTTCGGCGGCATCAACCTGGAAGACATCAAGGCCCCGGAATGCTTCACCGTCGAGCGCAAGCTCCGTGAACGCATGAAGATCCCCGTCTTCCATGACGACCAGCACGGCACCGCGATCTGCGTGTCGGCGGCGTTCATCAACGGCCTGAAGGTCGTGGGCAAGGACATCGACAAGGTCAAGGTCGTGACTTCCGGCGCTGGCGCTGCCGCGCTGGCCTGCCTGGACCTGATGGTGGACCTGGGCCTGCCGCTGGAAAACATCTGGGTGACGGACATCGAAGGCGTGGTCTTCGAAGGCCGCACCGTGCTGATGGACCCGGACAAGGCGCGCTTTGCGCAAAAGACCGACGCCCGCAAGCTGGCCGAAGTGATCCAGGACGCCGACGTGTTCCTGGGCCTGTCGGCGGGCGGCGTGCTCAAGCCCGAAATGGTCGCCACGATGGGTCCGCGCCCGCTGATCCTGGCGCTGGCCAACCCCACGCCGGAAATCCTGCCTGAACTGGCGCATTCGGTGCGCGACGACGTGGTCATGGCCACGGGCCGTTCGGATTACCCGAACCAGGTCAACAACGTGCTGTGCTTCCCGTACATCTTCCGCGGCGCGCTGGATGTGGGCGCCACCACCATCACGCGCGAAATGGAAAAGGCGGCGGTCTACGCCATTGCCCAACTGGCGCAGGAAGAGCAGAACGAAGTCGTGGCCGCGGCCTACGGCACGTTCGATATTTCGTTCGGCCCCGACTACCTGATCCCCAAGCCGTTCGATCCGCGCCTGATCGTGCGCATCGCGCCGGCGGTGGCCAAGGCGGCGATGGAGGGCGGCGTGGCGACGCGTCCGCTGGCCGATCTTGAAGCCTACGAAGAGCAGCTGCAGCAGTTCGTGTACCACTCGGGCGCATTCATGAAGCCGCTGTTCTCGGCAGCCAAGCGCATCGTGCGCGAAGGCGGCCCGGCCCGCATCGTGTTCGCGGAAGGCGAGGACGAACGCGTGCTGCGCGCCGTGCAAGTGGTGGTGGACGAAGGCCTGGCCCGCCCCATCCTGGTGGGACGTCCTTCGGTGCTGCTGACCCGCATCGAAAAGCTGGGCCTGCGCTTGCGCCTGGGCGAAGACGTCGAAGTCACCAATCCGGAATACGACGAACGCTTCCACCAGTACTGGACGACGTACTGGGAACGCATGTGCCGCCGCGGCATCACCAAGGAAATGGCGCGCGTGGAAATGCGCCGCCGCATGACCTTGATCGGTGCGATGATGGTGCACCTGGGCGACGCCGACGGCATGGTCTGCGGGTCGGTGGGCGCCTATCACGACCACCTGCGTTTCGTGGACGAGGTGATCGGCCGCCGTCCGGGCCACAACGTGTACGCCGCCATGAACATCCTGCTGCTCAACGAGCGCACGGTGGTGCTGGTGGACACGCACGTGAACGACGAGCCCACGGCAGAGCAGATCGCCGAATTCACGGTGATGGCGGCGCAGGAAATGGCCCGCATGAACCTGGCGCCGAAGGTGGCGCTGCTGTCGCGGTCGAACTTCGGATCGGGCAGCTCGGCTTCGGGCGCCAAGATGCGCCGCGCCCTGGAAATCGTGCGCGAACAGGCGCCCGAGCTTGAGGTCGACGGCGAAATGCACGGCGACTGCGCGCTGGATGAAGCGTTGCGCATGCGCATCCTGCCGTCGTCCACCTTGAAGGGCGAAGCGAACCTGCTGGTGTGCCCGAACGTGGA
>NZ_DBHKZA010000190.1:0-1977 GCF_057314935.1 Achromobacter sp. | reverse complement strand
CGGATTCGAGACAGCGGGCGCCACAAGCCCGCGAGACGAAAACTATCAGGAGACAGACATGAACATACGCAGGCGAGTCGCGCTGGCAGTCCTTGCCAGCCTGATGACTTCATTGGCCTTGCCGCAGATGTCGCACGCGGCAGAGGGCTACCCGAACAGACCTTTGCGGCTGATCGCGCCCAGTTCGCCGGGCGGCATCCTGGACATCACCAGCCGGATCGTGGGCAAGAAATTGTCTGAACGGCTGGGGCAGCCGGTAGTGGTCGAAAACGTGCCCGGCGCGGCCGGCATTCTGGGCATGCAGAGTTTGCTTCGCGCCGAGCCCGACGGGTACACGATGGTCATGGGCAGCAGCGGGCCGAACGCGGTCAATTACACGCTGTACAGCAAGCTGCCGTATGCGATGTCCGACTTTGCGCCGGTGGCGCGCATCATCACCATGCCGAACGCGCTGGTCGTCAACGCCAACGCGCCCGTCAAGACGCTGGCGGAGTTCCGTGACTATGCCCGCGGCAAGCAGGGCAACCTGTCCATGGCGGTGTCGATGATCGGGACCTCCGGACACCTGGGCGGCGAATTGCTGAAGAATCGCCTGGCGTTCACGGCCGTCACCGTGCCGTACAAGGGGGCGGCGCCGGCCACCAACGACCTGGTCGCTGGCCAGGTCGACTTTACGGTCGAGAACGTGATCACCGTGGCGCCGTTGGTCAAGGCCGGCAGGTTGCGGGCGCTGGCCGTCACCACCCGTGAACGCAGCCAGATATTGCCTGACGTGCCGACGCTGGCCGAGCAAGGCTATCCCGATGTGGATGTCGGTGCCTGGCTGGGCGTGCTGGTCGCAGCGCGCACGCCGCCGGCCGTGGTGGCGCGCCTGAATACGGAGCTCAATGCAGTCCTGGCCGATGAGGACGTGAAGAAGCAATTGGCGCAGCAGGGCGGCATTCCTCTGGGCGGCACGGCAGCCGAGTTCGATGGCTTCATCCGGTCGGAGAAGGACCGCTGGGAAAAAATCATCAAAGCCGCCGGCATCAAGGCGGAATGACCTGTACGCTGGCGGCGGAAAGGTCGCCGCCGGCATGCTTAGGGAGGCATGATCCATGGCAATCAATTATCAAAGCCTGCGCAACTGGAAGTTCGAGGACCGCGTGGACCGCTACACCGCGCGCGACTGCATGATCTATGCGCTGGGTCTGGGCTACGGCACTGATCCGGCCAATGAAGGCGAGCTGCGCTACGTGCACGAAGAGGGGACGGCCGTGGTGCCGACCTTCCTGGCCACCCTCGGCGCGCCCAACGGTTGGGCAGCCGACCCGGCCACCGGCATCGACTGGGTGAAGATCCTGCACGGCGAGCACCGCATGACGTTTCACGCCCCGCTGGCCGCGGCCGGGGCAGTGCGCAGCCAAACCCGCGTCACGCGGGTGGTGGACAAAGGTGCCAGCAAGGGCGCGCTGGTGGTGACGGTGCGCGACATTTCCGACGCCGATAGCGGGGCACCGCTGGCCACGGTGGAGCACGTGTCCTTCTGCCGCGCCGATGGCGGCTTTGGCCAGGGCGACGAGCCGCCGGAGGCGTTGCCGGCCACGCCACAGCGCGAACCCGATCAGGTCGTGTTGCTGTCCACGCTGCCGCAGCAAGCCTTGTTGTACCGCCTGAACGGCGACCTCAATCCGGTGCACGCGCTGCCGCACATGGCGCGCGCCGCCGGTTTCGAGCGGCCCATCCTGCACGGGCTGTGCACCTATGGAATGGCTGCGCGCGCCTTGCTGCAGGCCTGCGCAGCTGCGTCGCCCCAACGGCTGGGTGCGATCGCCGCGCGCTTTTCCGCACCGTTCTTCCCGGGCGAGACGCTGCGCGTGGAAATCTGGCGCGATGGCGACCGCCTGCAATTTCGTGCGCTGGCCGACGAGCGCGGGAAAGTGGTGCTGAGCAACGGCGTTGCCCGCCTGGCCAATTGAGCAAACCAGAGGTGAACCA
>NZ_DBHKZA010000189.1:0-1986 GCF_057314935.1 Achromobacter sp. | reverse complement strand
CCTGGTACTACGAACTGCTCAAGCCGCATTGCGGCGTGCTGGACGTGTGGCGCACGACCTATCACCACCCGCTGGCGGGCGCCGCCGCGGTGGTGGAGTGGTTCAAGGGCACGGCATTGCGGCCTTACCTGGACAAGCTGGATGCCGCAGAGCAGGCCAGTTTCCTGGCGCGCTATCAGGCGCTGATTGCCGAAGCCTATCCGGCGCTTGCCGACGGCACGGTGCTGCTGCCGTTTCCGCGGCTGTTCATCGTGGCGGGTCCGAAGCAGGCGTAAGCACGCAGCGCGGGAGGGGCGTGGCGCGAAAGCGGGGCGAGTGGCTTGTGTGATAATGCGAACCATTCATAATTAGCCTGTGCCTTGCGCACGCCCCGACTGACCCGTCCCGTGCTTGAACGCTACTACCAAGAGCTGATCGGCTTTTTCACGCGCGCCTTGCGCTGCCGCGACAACGCGTCGGACGTGGTCCAGGAAAGCTACGCCCGCGTGCTGGGCCTGGAGCTGCGGGCCGGGCTGCTGGCCGAGCCGCGCGCGCTGCTGTATCGCGTCGGCAAGAACCTGATCATCGATGAGGCGCGCCGCAAGCGCGCCGAACAGGCCATGCTGGACACGCTGGCCGTGGTGTCACCGGCGATCGTGCCGGGCGCCGACCGCGTCGTCAGTGCGCGCCAGGAAGCCGAACGCCTGCTGGCGCGCCTGGCGGTCATGCCCAGGAAGCGGCGCGAGGTCTTCTTGATGGTGAGGGTCTACGGCCATACGCATGCGGAGACCGCGCAGCATCTGGACCTGAGCATCGCCGCGGTGGAAAAACACGTGGTGCGCGCGGTGCTCGATTGCGCCGCGTGGCAGGCAAGGGCGGACCGTGCCTCGTCCTGACGCCGCGCCGCCGGCTGCGCCGCAACCCACGCCCGTGATGATCGAACGGGCGTTGACCTATCTGACCCGAATCGCGGGCGGCGACGCCGCCACGGCCGACAAGGCGCGCCGGCAACTGGCGGCCTGGCAAGCGCAGGATGCGCGTCACCAGGCGGCCTGGATGCGAGCCGAACGGCTATGGGCGGCTGACGGCGCGGTCCGCGAGGCCCTGCAGTCCTATCTGCCGAAACCGCAAGCCGCCGCGCCGAACCGGCGTGCGCTGTTGCGCGCGTTTGCAGGCGGCGGGCTGGCGTTGGGCCTGGGGGCGCTGCTGCGCTGGCAGGAGCCGCAAGCGCTCTACCGGCTGGGCATCCAGACCGCCCGGCGCGAAGTCCGGTCGCTGGGGTTGCCCGACGGCACGATGCTTGAGGCGGATGCGGGCACGCGCGCCAGCGTCGCCTATTACCGCGACGCGCGCGAGCTCACGTTGACGCAGGGCCAGGTGTATCTGGACGTGCGGTCGGAACCCGGTCGGCCTTTCGTGGCGCGCACGCCTTGGGGCATGGTCAAGGTGGTGGGCACCGCGTTCAGCGTCAGCGCGCGCGCGGGCGTGATGCAGGTGCAGGTCGAACGCGGATTGGTGCGCGTCTGGGGGCGGGACGCCTCCGGCGACGGCGTGCTGGTGCAGCCGGGGCAGATGGTGCGCACGGCGCCGGCCGGGCTGGAAAGCGTGCGCAACGTGTCAGGCGGCACGCACGAGGCCTGGCGGCACGGATGGCTGGCGTTCGACGCCACGCCGCTGGCCGAGGCCGTGGCCCAATGGAATGCGTGGAGCGAACAGCCGATCGAAATGCCCGCCGATCCGGCATTGCAGGCGATGCGCGTGACGGGGAGCTTCCCTGCGCGTGAACCGGCGCGCTTCCTGGCGGCGCTGCCGGGCGTGCTGCCGGTCATGGTCGAAAGGTTGGCCGGGGGCGGCGCGCGTATCGTTCGCGCCGCCCGAAAATAATTGTCCGGTAAATCGCGGCTCGTTCGTTTTCATGGTCAGAACCTTCCCTAGGATTGACCATGATCGAACGCAAGACCCGCATGACCGGCACGACCCGCCTGGCGCCGCCGCGCGCGACCCGCC
>NZ_DBHKZA010000188.1:0-2005 GCF_057314935.1 Achromobacter sp. | reverse complement strand
CGATGATCGGCCACGACCTGACGCGCAGCACGCCGGGGCGGGCCATCATGCAGTATGACAGCACCTACGGCTATCTGAAGGAAAACGATCTGCTGGTGTTGGCGCCCAACAAGACGCCCGTGCAGTACCGCTATACCGCACCGGAAGACTACGCGCCGGTGGCGCTGGACCCGGCGCTGGCGACAGAGGCGCTGGCGCACGCGCTGTGGCCCAGTTGGGCCTACCGCGAAGGCCGCTACAGCCTGCCGGGCCACGTGCCCGAGCAAGCCGCCGCGCCCGCCGCTACGCCGGCCGCCGGACCGCCGGCCGCCTGAATTCCTTGCGCGCTTTTTCGCTGAGCGCGTGGCAATGGCACCCGGGGCTGTGATCGTTCACCATGCCCACCGACTGCATGAACGCGTAGACGGTGGTGGGCCCCACGAACTTCCAGCCCAGCTTCTTCAGCGCCTTGGACAAGGCCACGGATTGCTCGGAGGTTGAGGCGCCCAAGGTGGAGGGCGCGCCGGCCGGCGCTTCGAAGCGCCAGAAGAACGCCGCAAGCGAGCCCTCCTTTTCGATCATTTCCAACGCGCGGGCCGCGTTGTTGATCACCGCTTCGATCTTGCCGCGATGCCGCACGATGCCGGCGTCGGCCAGCAAGGCGGCTACCTGCTTTTCACCGAAGCGCGCCATCTTGGCCGGATCGAAATCCGCGAAGCCGCGCCGGAACGCCTGGCGCTTGTTCAGGATGGTGCGCCAACTGAGGCCCGACTGGAAACCTTCAAGGCAAAGCTGTTCGAACAAGGCGCGGTCGTCGCCTTGCGGGCGGCCCCATTCGTTGTCGTGATAGGCCATGTATTCAGCGGACGTATCCACCCAGCCGCATCGGGCCAGGCCGTCGGGAAAATCGGTTTTAGCGTTCAAGGCAGCGCTCCAGGCGGCAATCAGGCCACCGATGCTACCGCAGCAACGTCCCCAAAAAAAGTCGTAGCAGCCGCAGTCCGAATCCCGCTACTATTTGCGCCCCAGATCCCGCGCCACCCGTGCCCGCGCGCATTCCCCCATGTCCCTGCTAGAGACCGCTGTCCTGACGTTCGTTTCACCCGCCGTGCTGGCCGGTGACAACCCGGACGCGAACCCCTGCCTGGATTGCGGCGCCTGTTGCTCCCATTTCAGGGTGTCGTTCTATTGCGGCGAACTGGCAGGCGAAAACGGCGGCCACGTCCCCGTGGAACTGGTCACCCAGATGAGCCCGTTGCGCGCCTGCATGAAGGGCACCGAGATGGGCGGCGGCCGCTGCATCTCGTTGCGCGGCGAACTCGGCCAGCCGGGCATCCACTGCGCCATCTACGAAAACCGCCCCACGCCGTGCCGCGAATTCGACATCTGGATGCCGGACGGCTCGCCCAACCCCGATTGCCAACGTTTGCGCATGGGCCTGGGCTTGCCGCCGGTGCCGCCGCGTCCGGATGCGGAAAACGACCCGCAAGGCCCGCTGCTGCCGGACCAGCCCGCCGCGGCTTGATCCGGCGCGTCCGCGACGACGGCCGCCTCCGCAACCGCCTGCCGCTTGCGCACGCGCACCAGGTCAGGATCCTTGCCCAGGAAGGCCAGGACGTCGCGCATGACGCGGTCACGCTCGTGGTCCACGCAAATCATGTGGTAGCTGTCTTGCAGCATCACCACCGTCGCCCCAGGAATGCGAGCCCCCAGGAACCGGGCAGACCGCGGACTGGTCAGCTCGTCTTCTTCCGCATGCATGATCAGGGTCGGGCAATCCAGATGCTCAAGCCCTTGCTGGACCATGCCGCGCAGGCGGTCCACCTGCCGTACGCAGGCCAACGGCACCCACTGGTAATGAAAGCCGTCGCCGCGCGCGAAGCCCGCCTTGATGAACGCGCGCACCAGCTCGCTTTTCACGCCGTAGGGGTCTTCTTCCTGCACCCGGATACGGCGCGGCACACCCGGCAGGTGGTACAGCAGATACCGCAGGCCGCGATACCAGGGCGTGCTCCAGCCATCCAGG
>NZ_DBHKZA010000187.1:0-2016 GCF_057314935.1 Achromobacter sp. | reverse complement strand
TGCCTTGCCTGACGCTGGGCACCATCATGATCATCCACGACCGCATGCTGGCGGACCGGGAGCAGGAGGCCAACACCGATTTCCTGACGGGGCTGATGTCGCGCAAGGCGTGGTGGATGCAGGCGGAACGCTACTGCGCGCAGGCGTTGCGCACGCGCCGGCCATTGACCTTGCTGCTGCTGGACATCGACCATTTCAAGGGGATCAACGACACGCATGGCCACGCGGCGGGCGATGCGGTCCTGCGTCATTTCGGTCTGCTGGCAGGGGCGACGCTGCGCACGGGCGACCACGTCGGCCGCGTGGGCGGGGAAGAATTCGGTGTGCTGTTTCCCGACATGCGCAGCGATGCGGTCATGGAAGTGGCAGCCCGGCTGCTGGATTCCGTACGGCGCACGCCTTGCTCGCACGGGGGCAGCACCATTTCATACACGTTCAGCGCGGGGGTGGCCGAATGGATGCCCGGCGAGAACCTGCAGGTGTTCTTCGAACGGGCGGACCGCAAGCTCTATGCGGCCAAGTCGAGCGGACGCAACCGCATCGTGGGGCCGGGCGGGCAGCCCGAGCATCCTGCCTTGCCGGCCGCCGCCTGAAGTCAGTCGTCCTTGTCTTTACGCGGGGCGCGCGTGTCGTGCTTCATGATGCGTTCTTTCTCGCGCTGCCAGTCCTTTTCGCGCGCGGTGTCGCGCTTGTCGAACAGCTTTTTGCCGCGGCCCAGCGCGAAGTCCAGCTTGATGCGCCCATTCTTGTAGTGCAGGTTCAGCGGCACCAGCGTATAGCCGCGCTGCTCGACCTTGCCGATGAGTTTGCTGATTTCCTCGGCCTTGAGCAGCAGCTTGCGCGTGCGCATGGCATCGGGGTGGATATGGGTGGACGCCGTGGGCAACGGGCTGACGTGCATGCCCAGCAGGTACAGCTCACCATCGCGTACGATGACGTAGCTTTCCTTGAGCTGCACGCGGCCATCGCGGATCGCCTTGACTTCCCAGCCTTGCAGGACAAGGCCGGCTTCGTAGCGGTCTTCGATGAAATAGTCGTGCGTGGCCTTGCGATTGTCGATAATGCTCATAACGCCTTTTTTGCCTGGGGGCTTTGTGGGTCTTTTCGGGGAGGCTGACGGGCGGGGCAGGGTGGACATGCCGTCCGGCGTGCCGCGCGCTTGCTTTTCCCGTTATTAGGCCCAGGTCATGCGGTGCCGGTAAAATCTTGCCATTCTAGCCATTTGCGATAGTCGATGCACAAAGTACAACGATCCGTCCTGGTGCCTTACAGCGCCGCCCAGATGTTCGATCTGGTCGCCGACGTGGAAAAGTACCCCGAGTTCATGCCGTGGTGCGGCGGCGCCGAGGTGCAGACCCGCGACGAACACGGCATGCAGGCCTCTATCCTGATCAGTTTCGCGGGGATGAAGCAGCGCTTCACCACGCGCAATACCCACGTCTATCCCGACCGGATCGATCTGGAACTGGTCGACGGCCCATTCTCCAGCCTGGTCGGGCATTGGGAATTCCAGCCGCTGGCGGAAGACGCCTGCAAGGTGCTGTTCACCATGGAGTACGCGTTTTCCAACCGTGCGCTGGAAATGGTGGTGGGCCCCGTGTTCAACCGCATCGCCACCAGCTTCATTGATTCCTTCACCAAGCGGGCGCAGGCCAAGTATGGGGAATGAACCCTGTAGCGCGGCGCGCTTGAACATCAGCGTCTGCTATGCCTTGCCGGGCCATGTGTGGCTGCGCGAGGTCCAGTTGCCTGAGGGCGCGACGGTGGCCGATGCGTTGGCCGCCAGCGGATTTGCCGAGGCTTTCCCCGTGGTGCAGCCGTGGGCGCGCGGCGTGGGCATATTCGGTCGGGCCACCGAGCCGCAGGCGCGATTGGCCGATGGCGACCGCGTGGAGATCTACCGGGGGCTGAGCTTCGACCCCAAGGAATCGCGTCGCCGCCGCGCGGAACACCGCCGGTCCAAGACAGCCAGGAACGGCCGGGTCCGTCCGGCCGGGCTGCTCTAGGGCGCGCGTG
>NZ_DBHKZA010000186.1:0-2184 GCF_057314935.1 Achromobacter sp. | reverse complement strand
AGGTGCAGGCGGCGCTGGCGCGGTCGCTTTCGCGGCCCGTCCAGAGATTACAGCCAGCAAACCGGCAAAATACCGCCGCGCGGCCTGCGTGGGCGCCTTCGCCTTGCAGGGTCTTGAAGATTTCTTTGGCGGAGTAGGTCATAAGGGGAAATGGCGGGTGCGGGTGGCCGGGCGCCGCAAATAGTCGAGCAAAAGCGCACTATTTTACTTCCAGCGGCGCCGGCGCGCCGAAAGACCCCGCGCGGCGCCGGCTTTGGGGAGTGATCCCCTTTATTCGAAGACGGGGCGGAAGAAGCTGCGTTCGTAGCTGACGATACAGCGTGTTTGCACCGCATAGGCGTAGGCCTGCTGGCAATCGGCGTCTTTCAGCGAGTCCTGGCGGTAGGTTTCGTAGGCGCCCAGGCTGGGGAAGGAAAACAGCGCCAGCGCTATGTTGTTCGCGCCTTCCGAGGGCAGGAAGTAGCCGTGGTGCGTGCCGCCGAACCGCTCGACCAGCGGAATCCACATCTTCGCGTAGGTTTCGAACTCGGCGATCGCATTGGCGTCGATGACGTAGCGCAAATAGCAGGTGATCATGGGGAAAGGGGCCTGGGCGGTGAAGGTGGCGGAGGGGGGGCTGCGTGCACGGCCGGCGCATTGTAGCGACCCGCGTCGCCGGCAATCAACGGATCCGCGCGCCCCGTGTCGTCGCCGCCTGCCTGATCTTGTAGACTCCCGGCCTATGTTCCACATCCAAGATTCCCTTTATCTGGACGAGCGCGACCTGACGTTCACCATGATCCGCGCGCAGGGCGCGGGCGGCCAGAACGTCAACAAGGTCTCCAGCGCCGTCCATCTGCGTTTTGACGTCCGTGCGTCGGGCCTGCCGCCCGAGGTCCAGGACGCCGTCTGCGCCGTCAGCGACCACCGCATCTCGAAAGAGGGCGTGATCGTCATCAAGTCGCAATCCTTCCGCAGCCAGGAAAAGAACCGGGTTGAGGCCATCGAACGCCTGCTCGGCATGCTGCGGTCCGCCCTTGAGGTGGACAAGCCGCGCCGCGCGACCAAGCCGACGCGGTCGTCCCAGCGCCGGCGGGTGCAGCGCAAGGTCCAGCACGGCGAGGTCAAGCGCCTGCGCGGGCGCGTGCAGGGCGACTGAGGCAGGCCAATAGCCCCATGCGCCACAGGGGCATGACTATATATCGGACAACAACGATATATGATTCGATAAATTGCGATATACAAATATGACCGCATCCCCTTCAACCCCCGATCAGACCGACGTGCAGCCCGCTATCGACGCCGACGCCATCCTCAAGGCGCTGGCGAACCCGGTGCGGCGCGACATTCTTGTCTGGCTGAAGACGCCGCAAGCGCATTTCGAAGAGCGCCCGGGCCACACCTTCGAGCATGGGGTGTGCGCGGGCCACATCGATCACCGCTGCGGCTTGTCGCAGTCGACCGTGTCGTCGCACCTGGCCGTCTTGCAGCGCGCGGGCCTGATCTCGGCGACGAAAGTGGGGCAGTGGGTCTTTTTCCGTCGCAATGAACCCGTAATTGCCGCGTTCCTGCGGCAGTTGAACCAGGATATGTAGTCAGCCCTACACGTTGCGCCCGTTTCCCGGGCGGAAGGATTTTGCATGAGCTCCCTGTTTGAACCCCTGCGCGCCGGCGACCTCACGCTGCGCAACCGCATCGTCATGGCGCCGTTGACCCGCCAGCGCGCCAACGAAGGCCGCGTGCCCAGCGACCTGATGGTCGAGTACTACTCACAGCGCGCCGACGCCGGCATGATCCTGACCGAAGCCACGTCCGTCACGCCGCAGGGCGTGGGTTATGCGGACACGCCGGGCCTGTGGTCCACCGAGCAGGTCAAGGGCTGGCGCAAGGTCACCTCCGCCGTGCACGCCAAGAATGGCCTGATCGTGGCTCAGTTGTGGCACGTGGGCCGCATTTCCGACCCGGTTTTCCTGAACGGCGAACTGCCCGTCGCGCCCAGCGCCATTGCGGCCGGCGGCCACGTAAGCCTTGTGCGCCCCAAGCGCCCGTATGTCACCCCGCGCGCGCTGGAAACGGCCGAGATCCCGGGCGTGGTCGAAGCCTATCGCCACGGCGCCAAGATGGCACAGGAATCCGGTTTCGACGGTGTGGAAGTGCACGCCGCCAACGGCTACCTGCTGGACCAGTTCCTGCAAGACAGCACGA
>NZ_DBHKZA010000185.1:0-2284 GCF_057314935.1 Achromobacter sp. | reverse complement strand
TGCCCTTGTTCAGCAGGTGGGCGCGGTCGCCCATGCCGGTATAGCTGGGCGCGTATACGCGGTGGCCGGCCGCCTGCAGGCGGTCCGCCACCGGGCGCCAGCACCAGCCGCCATGCCAGGAGCCATGGGCCAGCACATAGGTTTTGGCCTTCTTGGCCGGCGCGGCGGCAAGCGCCGCCGAACCCGCCGCCAGGGCGGGCAGCCCGGCGGCCAGTTTCAACAGGGTTCTGCGGGGAATCATCGTCATGGCATTACACCTGCGCCAGCGCCTGTTCCAGGTCGGCGATCAGGTCGTCGATGTGTTCGATGCCGATCGACAGGCGCACCGTCTCTTCGCGCACGCCGGCCTTTTGCAGCTCTTCGGGATTCAGCTGGCGGTGCGTGGTGGAGGCGGGGTGCGTGGCCAGCGACTTCGAATCGCCGATGTTGACCAGGCGCGTGAACAACTGCAAGGCGTCCTGGAAACGCGCGCCGGCATCGCGGCCGCCCTTCACGCCGAACGTGAACAGCCCCGGGACCTTGCCGCCCAGATACTTCTTCGCCAGCGCGTGATCGGGGTGATCCGGCAGGCCGGCGTAGTTCACCCATTCCACCTTTGGATGCTCACGCAGGAAATTGGCGACCTTGACGGCGTTTTCGACGATGCGGTCCACGCGCAGCGCCAGCGTTTCGATGCCTTGCAGGATCTGGAACGAGTTGAACGGCGAGATCGCGGCGCCCGTGTTGCGCAGCGGCACGACGCGCGCACGGCCGATGTAGGCGGCCGCGCCGAAGGCTTCGGTATAGACCACGCCGTGGTAGCTGACGTCGGGTTCGTTCAGGCGCTTGAAGCGGGCCTTGTGTTCGGCCCACGGGAACTTGCCGGAGTCGATGATGGCGCCGCCCAGGCTGGTGCCGTGGCCGCCCAGGTACTTCGTCAGCGATTGCACCACGATGTCCGCGCCGTGCTCGATCGGGCGCAGCAGGTACGGCGAGGGCACGGTGTTGTCCACGATCAGCGGCAGGCCATGGCGGTGGGCCACGTCGGCAAGCGCGGCGATGTCGGTGATGTTGCCCAGCGGGTTGCCGACCGATTCCGCGAAGATGGCCTTGGTGCGGTCATCGATCTGCGCTTCGAAAGCGGCCAGATCGCTGGGGTTGGCAAAACGCGTGGTGATGCCGTACTGCGGCAGCGTGTGCGCGAACAGGTTGTAGGTGCCGCCGTACAGCGTGCTGGACGAGACGATGTTGTCGCCCGCTTCGGCGATCGTCAGGATGGCGTAGGTGACCGCGGCCTGGCCCGAGGCCAGCGCCAGCGCGGCGATCCCGCCTTCCAGCGCCGCCACGCGCTGCTCCAGCACGTCGGTCGTGGGGTTCATGATGCGGGTGTAGATGTTGCCCGGCACCTTCAGGTCGAACAGGTCGGCGCCATGCTGCGTATCGTCGAACGCGTAGGCAACCGTCTGATAGATGGGCACGGCGACGGCGCGCGTGGTGGGGTCGGGCCGGTAGCCGCCATGCACGGCAACGGTTTCCAGGCGCCAGTTGGGCTTCTTCGGTTCAGTCATGTGTCTCTCCAGGAGATGCGTTATTGATGATTCAGATCAGACGCCAAGCGCGCGCACGGCGCGCAAGATGCGTTCGACGTCTGCATGATTGTTATAGGCGCCGACGGACAAGCGCACGTAACCATACTCCACTATGCTGGCCACCACGCCCGCCTGGCTCAAATGGGCCAAGGCGGCAGCGGGGTCGGCCACGCGCACTGCGGTGGTCGTGCTGCGCAGCGCGGCGTCGGGCGGCGACACCACGTGCGCGCCCAATGCGCGCAAGCCTTCGCTCAACGCTTGCGACAGTTCCAGCACCCAGGGTTCGATGCGGTCGGGTTGCGCGCCTTCGATCAAGTCCAACGCGCCCGCCAAGCCTGCGATGCCGGGATAGTTGAGATTGCCGGACTCCAGCCGGCGGGCATCGCCCGCGTCGGACACGCCCACCTGCCATTGCAGGCCGGACTTGTCCAACGTGGTCACGCCAGACGGGCCGATGTACAGCGGATCAAGCGCGTCCAGCAGCTTGGGCGACACGTGCAGGAAACCCACGCCCAGCGGACCCAGCAAGCCCTTGTGCGCACCGCACGCAAAGGCGTCCACGCGCCATTCGTCGACCTTGGCGCGCAGCAGGCCCGCGCCCTGGATACCGTCGACCACCAGCCATATGCCGCGTTGCGCACAGCGGCGGCCCAGTTCAGCGATGTCGGTGCGCAAGCCCGTGCCGTACTGCACCCACGACACCGCGATCAGGCGGG
>NZ_DBHKZA010000184.1:0-2636 GCF_057314935.1 Achromobacter sp. | reverse complement strand
CCACCGATACCGGCACGCCCACGCCATTCGCGTCGCTGTGCCGAGAGTTGTGGGCCTCTGCCGGGAAGACCCTGGGCAAGGGGCAGGACCATACCGCCGTTGCGCGCCTGTCCGAGCAGTTGGCCGGCGTGGAACTGGCCGGCAAGTCGCGTTAGGCCGCTTCAATCCGGCGCGGCTATGGCCGCGCCGCTTTTTCAACCTGCAACACAAGCATCCGCCAGGACAAGGCGGAGGGCCGGCTGCTGCCGGCACAAACAGCGAGGAGCAAGACATGAAGAAGATTTTCCTGGCGGCCCTGGGCTCCGGCCTGATCGCGCTTGGCGCCAACGCCGCCGCGCAGGGCTACCCCACACGCGCCATCTCCATGGTGGTGCCGTACGCCGCGGGCGGATCCACCGACGGCCTGGCCCGCATCGTGGCGCAGGCCATGGGCGAAAACCTGGGCCAGACCGTCGTGGTGGAGAACCTGGGCGGTGGCGGCACCATGATCGGCAACCAGCGCGTGGTCCGCGCCGCGCCCGACGGCTACACCATCACCTTCGGCAACATGGGGTCGCTCGCCATCGCCCCGTCGCTGTACCCCAAGAGCAAGTTCGACCCACGTCGCGACATGAGCGCCATCGGGTTGGTGGCGACCGTGCCGATGGTGTTGTCCGTCAGCAAGAAGAGCGGCATCACCACGCTGCCGGACTTCGTCGCGCGTTTGAAGAAGCACGGCGCCGACGTGAATTTCGGCAACGCGGGGTCCGGGTCCACCAGCCATATCGCCGCCGCCTACTTCATGCACGTGACCCAGACGCAAGGAATGCAGATCCCGTACCGCGGCGCGGGCCCGGCCATCGCCGACCTGATGGCGGGCACGGTGGATGCCGTGATCGACCAGACCGTCACGATGATCCCCATCCACGAGGGCAAACGCGTCACGGCCCTGGCGGTGGCCTCGGCCTCCCGCCTGCCGCAGATTCCGGATGTGCCGACGTTTGCCGAGGCGGGCGTGCCGGACTTCAACATGAGCGTATGGAACGGCATCGCAGCGCCTGCCGGCACGCCGCCCGCAGTGATCGCGCGCCTGGAACAGGCCTTGGCTGCGGCGCTGAAGAGCCCTGGCGTGCGCGAGTCGCTGGACAAGCTGGCGGCCCAGGCGCCGGCCGAGAAAGAGCAGGGGGCGGCCGCCTTCCAGACGCTGATCGCCCGCGACGTGCCGAATTTCGCCGCGTTGATCAAGGATGCCGGCATCACGGTAAATTGAGCCCTTCTCGGTTCGATTCCTTTCTGGGAGACCCCCCGCATGCGTCCGACCCTTTCCGATCCTTCCGTGCAAGAACCGCCCCTGTGCCTGGCGCCGTTGCCAGAGATGGACGCGGCAGCCTTCGAGGTGCCGTCCGGTGCGTGCGACACGCACGCGCACGTGGTGGCCACGGATGCCGCGGCCTACCCGCTGGTGCCCGAACGCACCTACACGCCGCCGCCTGCCCCCGAGTCCGCTTATCTGGGCATGCTCAAGCAGACCGGCATGTCGCGCGGCGTGCTGGTGCAGATCAGCGTGTACGGCACCGACAACCGCTACATGCTGGAGGTGCTGCGCCGCCATCCCGATCAGTTGCGCGGCATCGGTGTGGTGGCGCCCACCGTGACGGACAGCGAGCTGGCGGATATGCACGCCGCCGGCGTGCGCGGCTTGCGCATCAACGTGCTGTTCGGTGGCGGCATCGGCTTTGACGCGATGGAGACCTTGGCGCATCGCATCGCCGGCCTGGGCTGGCACATGCAGTTCCTGATGGATGCCCGCCAGTTGCCCGAGCTCTTGCCGCGCATGCGCAAGCTGCCCGTGCCGGGCGTGGTGGACCACATGGGCCACATGCCGGTGGCCGAGGGCGTGGACAGCCCGGGTTTCCAGGCCTTGCAGCATCTGGTCCGGGACCACGGCTGGTGGGTCAAGCTGTCCGGCGCCTACCGCATCAGCGACCGCTTCGACGATTTCAGCGACGTGGTGCCCTGGGCGCAAACGCTGATCGAGACGGCACCTGACCGCATGCTGTGGGGCAGCGACTGGCCGCACGTGCACCAGACGCGCATGGTCAACACGGGGCGGCTGCGCAACCAGCTGGCGCTGTGGGCGCCGGACGCCGCCGTGCGCCGCGGCATTCTGGTCGACAATCCTGAACGCCTGTACGGCTTTGCGCCGGCGCGGTAATCCCCCGGACCGGAACCCTCCAAGAGGCAAACCATGCAATGGTATAGAGAGCTGAACAAGACGGAACGGCGCACCTTCATCGCCGCGTTCGGGGGATGGGCCATCGATGCCCTGGACTTCATGGTGTTCACCTTCGTGATCGCCACCCTGATGACCCTGTGGGGCATCGACAAGGGCCAGGCCGGCATGCTCGGCACGGTCACGCTGCTGTTTTCCGCCATCGGCGGATGGCTCGCGGGCATCCTGGCCGACCGGTATGGCCGCGTGCGCGTGCTGCAATACACGATCCTGTGGTTCTCGGCTTGCACAGTGGCCATCGGCTTCGCGCAGAACTTCGAACAGCTGTTCGTGCTGCGGGCGTTGCAGGGCCTGGGGTTCGGTGGCGAATGGGCCGTGGGCTCGGTGCTGATGGGCGAAATCGTCCGGGCCGAGCATCGCGGCA
>NZ_DBHKZA010000183.1:0-2640 GCF_057314935.1 Achromobacter sp. | reverse complement strand
CCGGCACCTTCGCCGACTGGTTGTTGATGGTGCTGAAGGACTGCGACCAGCCGGTTTCCGTGGGCTGCGGCACGCTGACCTGGCACTGCGCCGAGCGCGAGCTGTCGTACTGGATGGTGCTGAGGTCCACGTCGATGAACGGAATGCCCGCGAACATCACCACCACGATCGCGACGAACACCCGGTTCTCGATACGGGCGGCACTCAGAACGCCTTTGTTGCCCTCGTCAGCGCCTTCCGCGCGGGCCTTCAGCCACTCCTGCACGACGATGGCGACGAAAGGCAGCGCGAACACCCCGCTGGACACCAGCACGGCCCAGATACCGTTGTTGACGATCCAGGACACGAGGGTGAGGTAGTACTCCAGATAGTCGGTCGTGAAGAGCGTCATGGTCCCGATCTCCCCTCAAGCGGCCTCCATCAACAGGCTGGTTTCCAGCGCGACGATGGCGACGACGCTGGCGACCTCGGTGCGGATCAGCCGGCGCCGCGCCTGCCCATCTGTCCCGCTTTGGTCTTCGCGGGCGAGCACCCGGCGGCGCATCCAGAACCATCCATAGGCCGTTGCCGCGTACACGCACAGCCGCCAGATGAAGAAATACCCTGCGGAGGCCGTCAGCCACCGTTCCCAGCCTGCAACGCTGCCGACTAGGTAGATGCCCGCGACGTTCGCCCCCACGGCGGCGGCAACGATCAGCACCAGCCACAGCAGCGTCTTCGCCGCGCGCCGGCTGAACAACCAGCGCAGCGGCCGCCAGGCCATGCGCGCCGGGCTCATGGCCGACTCCCCGGGTTGCCCTTCTGGAGCTGGTCGAGACGGTCCGGCACAGGATCGCCCTCGTAGATGCCGCGCGAGCCGGCCGCACGTGCGCCGTGGCGCTGGATGATCGCCATGGGTGAGTTGTTCGCCAGCTCGCGCCGCAGCTCCAGTTCGGTCTTGAGGTTGCGAATCTCACGGTCGAGCGTGTCGCTCTCGTGGTTCACCGCCTCAACGGCAAGCTCGTTGGCCGCGACGTTGGGCTCCTTCTTGCCCGTGAGCAGCGTGCGCTGCAGCAGCAGCGCTTTCTCCAGCACGGACGCCAGCGCGACTTCGGACGCCAAGCGCTGCGACAGCAGGTGCTGGTCGGGCTCGTCGCGCAGCGCCTCGATCACGCCGCGCGTGATCGGCAGCGACGCGCTGCCAGCTTCGCGCAGGTTCTCCGGCGTCGTGTTCTTGGCCTTGGTCACCAGGTCCTGGAGCGCCTGCAGCTTGGCGTCGTACTCCTCCTGGATCAGCGGCGTGAGCCCGACGCCCGGCGTCGTCTCGGTCTTGGTGCAGGCATCGCACGTGCGCTGCTCCTTCTCGCCGAGCACGCGCGTGGCCCACTCGACGGCGGCCTGCGGAGAGGCCCAGGTCTGGCACGAGAGGCTGCTGCAACTGGCCGGCGCGATGGATGAGGTGTCGGTCACGCCGCGGCCGTTGACCAGGTTGTAGCCGGCGCGGGTGACATCGCCGACGACCTTGATCGCGGGCTGGCCGGAGCCGCCCGCGTTGCTGCCCCCGACCCACGGCACGCCGTCATTGCCGCGGCGCGTCTCGGCTTGCTCGATGGCCGAGACCGCATCCGTGCTCGACACGGCATCGCGCAGCGCCAGCCCTTCGGCCATCTGGCTCCAGCCGAGCTGGCCGCCCGCCATTTCGGCCATCTTCTCGGCCATGGCACGGCACGTCAGCTTGCTGCGGTCGAAATCGAGTCGCGCCTGCAGCACGCCATTGGTGAGCAGGTTGTACAAACCGGGATCGGCCCGCTGGATGATCAGCGCGGGCAACGATGCCACCGCACTGGTGGCACTCTGGATCACCGACGACATGATTTGCTGGAAGCCGTTGGTGATGCCGTTAAGTTGGTTCTTCAACGTGGTCTGGATGCTCATGTCGCCGCAGATCAAGTTGCTGTTCCAACCCACGCCGACACCGAGAGAGCGCATGCCGGCCGCACGGCCCATCGACACGGCGTTGCCGCCACCGATCGAGTACATGACGTCATCGCCGATGACACTGCCGCTGGTCTGGTAGCCCAGTTGACCCCAGGCCACGCCGCTGCCCAGCGCGAGGGCGCCGGCCAGCGCCAGGACGATCTCCGTGCGACGTGCCCGGCGGGAGAACGGATTGAATGCAGGACGGAACTTCATGGCACCACCTCAGAGAAAATCGACGCTGCCCAGGAACACTTGGCCCCGGCGTTCGCAGCAGGCATACGGCCGCCACAGCGCCCATGCGTAGTCGCCTTGCTGCGCCTGGGTAAGAAAGCCGCTGCGCGGGAAGACCGTGCAGGACGACGACAGGACGGGCGTGAGTTCTTGCCACTTTCCGGTCGAGGCATCGCCCTCCATCAGCGCGCCTGCCGGCCAGTAGCCGTCGCGGGAGTTGGCAAGCAACGGCTGATAGACGTGGATCTGCCCCCGGCGCGTGACCACATCGCCTGCACGCTGGGCCACCACTGCGCCGGCCTTGAAGTCGTCGGTCTGGTGCAGGAAGCCGCCACGGGGATACACGTTGCCCCACAGGTTCATCGTGGTGCGTGCGCCGACCTCACGCCGGCCCGGAATCAGCGCTTCCGGGTAGGCCATCTCGGGCACGTTGTAGCGCCAGGCCAGCGT
>NZ_DBHKZA010000182.1:0-2703 GCF_057314935.1 Achromobacter sp. | reverse complement strand
CCGAGACCGCGGTGACGCACATCGCCGTCTACAAGATGGGCGCGGTGGCGGTGCCGCTGTTCACGCTGTTCGGCGTGGACGCGATCCAGTACCGGCTGGCCAACAGCGGCGCGGCGGCGCTGGTGACCGACGCCGAGGGCTGCCGCAAGCTGCTTGAAATCCGCGCCAGTTTGCCGGACCTGAAGGTCATCTATTGCATCGATGGCGAAGGCGAGGGCGGCGCTGTGCCGTTCCATCCGGCGCTGGCCGCCGAGTCCGACGACTACGCCCCGGTGCGCACCGTGGCGGACGACCCCGCCGTCATCATCTATACGTCGGGCACCACGGGCAAGCCCAAGGGCGCGCTGCACGCGCATCGCGTCCTGCTGGGGCATTTGCCCGGGGTGGAGATGTCGCACGAGTTCTTCCCCGAAAACGCCAAGCTGATGTGGACGCCGGCCGACTGGGCCTGGATCGGCGGCCTGCTGGATGTGCTGCTGCCGTCGTGGCACCACGGCGTGCCCGTGCTGGCGCGTCGTTTCGAGAAGTTCGACGGCACCTCCGCCCTGGAACTGATGGCACGCCACGGCGTCACGCACACCTTCCTGCCGCCTACCGCGCTGAAAATGATGCGCGGCGCGGCCTATCCCGAAGCGGCCGGCCCGCTGGCCCTGCGTTCGGTGGCAAGCGGCGGCGAATCGCTGGGGGCCGAGCTCATCGACTGGGGCCGCCGTGTGCTGGGCGTCACCATCAACGAGTTCTATGGCCAGACCGAATGCAACATGCTGGTGTCGTCGTGCTCGTCGCTGTTCGACCCGCAAATCGGCTCGATCGGCCGTGCTGCGCCCGGGCATCGGGTGGCTATTGTGGATGACCAGGGCGTGGAAGTGGCCGATGGACAAGAGGGCAACATCGGCGTATTGCGGCCGGACCCCGTCATGTTCCTGGGCTACTGGAACAACCCCGAGGCCACCGCCGAGAAATTCGTGGGTGACTACCTGCTGACGGGCGACCTGGGCGTGCGCGACGAGCAAGGCTTCATCCGCTTCGTGGGGCGTAATGACGACGTCATCACCAGCGCGGGCTACCGCATCGGCCCCGCACCCATCGAGGACTGCCTGATCGGCCACCCGGCCGTGCGCATGGCGGCGGTGGTGGGCGTGCCGGACGAGCAGCGCACGGAAATCGTGATGGCCTATGTGGTGCTGAACGACGGCTTTGACGGCGACGAGGCGCTGGTCAAGGCCCTGCAGGCGCATGTCCGCACCCGCTTGGCCGCGCATGAATACCCGCGCGCGATCCGCTTTGTAACCAGTTTGCCGACCACCGCCACCGGCAAGATCATTCGCAGGGAGTTGCGTGACGGCCGCTATTCCTGAGCCGTCTCAACCCGTGACAAACTCGTCCATGAGGATGGGTTGACGGGTTGCCCCGCGCTGCAAGTATGATGGCGCAAATTACATACGGCCCCACGCAATTGGGGCCGTATCACCATTTGTCTAAGTATGGAGATAGCCCCAATGAATAAGCCATTGGATGGGGGCCTTGCGGCGTTGAACGTGCCGGCCTACGTCAAGCATCGCGGCCTGATCGACTGGGTGGCCAGTTTTGTCGCGTTGGCCAAACCCGATCGCGTCGTCTGGTGCGACGGCTCGCAAGAGGAATATGACCGCCTGTGCGAACAGATGGTCCAGTCCGGCACGATGCGCAGGCTGAATCCCGCCAAGCGGCCCAATTCGTTCCTGGCGTGCTCGGATCCGTCCGACGTCGCGCGTGTGGAAGACCGCACCTTCATCTGTTCGGACCGGCCCGAAGACGCCGGCCCGACCAACAACTGGGCCGACCCGGCCCAGATGCGCGACACGCTCAACGGCCTGTTCGAAGGCGCCATGCGCGGCCGTACGCTGTACGTCGTGCCGTTCTCGATGGGCCCCCTGGGTTCGGACATTGCCCACATCGGCGTGGAACTGTCCGACAGCCCCTACGTGGCCGTGAACATGCGCATCATGACGCGCATGGGCAAGCAGGTCTATGACGTGCTGGGCACCGACGGCGACTTCGTGCCTTGCGTGCATTCCGTGGGCAAGCCCCTGGCCGCCGGCGAAGCCGACGTGGCCTGGCCGTGCAACCCCACCAAGTACATCGTGCATTTCCCCAAGAGCCGCGAGATCTGGAGCTACGGCTCGGGCTATGGCGGCAATGCGCTGCTGGGCAAGAAGTGCTTTGCGCTGCGCATCGCCTCCACCATGGGGCGCGACCAGGGCTGGCTGGCCGAACACATGCTGATCCTGGGCGTGACCTCGCCCAAGGGCCGCAAATACCACGTGGCCGCCGCGTTCCCGTCCGCCTGCGGCAAGACCAACTTCGCCATGCTGATCCCGCCGCAAGGCATGGACGGCTGGAAGGTCACCACCATCGGCGACGACATCGCCTGGATCAAGCCGGGCGCCGATGGCCGCCTGCACGCCATCAACCCGGAAGCCGGCTATTTCGGCGTGGCTCCGGGCACCAGCGAGCAGACCAACTTCAACGCCATGGCGACCCTGAAGGCCAATGTCATCTTCACCAATGTGGCGCTGACCGATGACGGCGACGTCTGGTGGGAAGGCATGACCGACACGCCGCCCGCGCACCTGATCGACTGGCAAGGCCAGGACTGGACGCCCGCCATCGCGCGCGAAACCGGCCGCAAGGCCGCGCACCCGAACGCGCGCTTCACCGCGC
>NZ_DBHKZA010000181.1:0-2741 GCF_057314935.1 Achromobacter sp. | reverse complement strand
ACGTCAAAAGCGTATCGGGGGTTCGAATCCCCCTCTGTCCGCCAAGAATGAAAAAGCCCCTGACTTCGAAAGAAGTCAGGGGCTTTTTGTTTGCCGTCGCGTAAACGTGGAAAGCGTGGGCGGTACACCGCTTACCTCGCCACCGCTGCTCGTCAGGCCGCGTGCGCCTTGCGCGAGAAAATCACGCTGACGGATTGCTCGGCCGTTTGCTTGAGCGTCACGTCCGCGCCCGGGCGGCTCAGCCTGAGCGCACCCAGGCCCAGCACCCACAATGGCCCGATGAGCGGCACCGCGCCGAGGGCGTCGTGGCGCAGGTTGAAGGAGGGATTGGCGGGTTCATGCAGGAACCGGCTGGTCAGTCCCGCCTGGGCGATCGCTGCCTGCGCGCGCTGCAGCGTGTCATCCATGTCCACGACGTTCTCAAGGAAAAAATCCTCGCGCCGGCTAAGCAATGCATCCAGTTCGTGATCGCTCAACTGGTTCAGAAAGTAGGTGCGCGCGAAAGACATGGAAGGCCGCCTTGGCTTGAGTGCATCATCCACCGATGCACGTCATGCTACCTAAAACCGTAAGGAATGAATTCATCCGAACGTCTCCAGTCTGTCACATCGACCTCGTAATCTCTCAGCCTTTCGTCAGCATTCTTTCAATCAGCTGACAAATTGCTTTCTGTTCAGCCCTCAAACATAGAGATCCAGATGTCCTACCTGACAGACAAATTGCGTGCGCCCTCCCGTGAAGCCCGGGGGGAAGTGACCGTCCCCGGCCAGATGTTCGACGAGATCATCGCCGCCAATCCCACCCGCCGGACACTGTTGAAGAACAGCTTCGGGTTGTCCGTCCTGTCGGTGTTCGGCGTGACCGCGCTGGCCGGCTGTAGCAGCGATGACGATGATGATGGCGATACGGCGACGCCGCCGGAACAACCCAAACCGGAGACGCCCGCGCCGACGCCTGAGCCGGGCCCGGACTATTCCGTCACGTTCAAGCCGCTGGGAGACAAGATCGTGGCCGACACGGTCACGGTGCCCGAAGGCTATGTGGCCGAAGTGCTGTACTCGGCGGGCGACAAGTGCGTGATCGGTTCGGCCGGCTATCTGGGCGTGCCGCAGTCCTATCCGGCCACCGAGACCCAGGCCGGTGGTCAGCACGACGGTATGCATTTCTATGCGCTGGACGGGGTGGACCCCAACCAGGGCGGCCTGCTGGTGCTGAACCACGAGAGCCTGGACAGCAGCACGCTGGACGTTACCGTCGAAGGCGTGAAGACCCGCCTGTCCAACGTGGGCGTGTCGGTCGTCGAGATCGCGCGAGACAAGGACGGCAAGTGGGCGGTCAAGGCCGATTCCCGCTACAACAAGCGCTATACGGGCAACACCGTCTACAACGTGAGCGGCCCGGCCGCCTCGGTCGTGGGCGCGACCGTCGTAGGCACGCTGAACAACTGCGCCAGCGGCAATACGCCCTGGGGCACCTACCTGACCTGCGAAGAGACGACCGACAACTACCTGGATCCCACGCAGCCCGAAAACGGCTACGGTTGGGTGGTCGAGATCGACCCCAGCAACCCCGGTTCGACGGCCGTCAAGCGCACCGCGATGGGCCGGTTCGACCACGAGAACACGGCCTTCATGGTCGACGAGAACCACCGCGTCGCCTTCTACATGGGCGACGACGGCACGCCGGGCTGCATCTACAAGTTCGTGCCCAGCAAGCCCTATGACCCGGCCAATCGCGCCAACAACAGCAAGCTGCTCGACGAAGGCACGCTGTATGCGGCGCGCTTCAACGACGATGGCAGCGGCAACTGGGTGGAACTAGCGGTGGGTAAGAACAACCTGATCGTGGGCGCCATCGATCCGGGCAACTACACGCAGGTTCGTCCGACCGACGTCCCCACCAATACGCTGATCGACTTCAACAGCCAGGCCGACGTGCTGATCAACACCAAGGCGGCTGCCCGGGTGGCGGGCGCGACGCTGATGGACCGCCCCGAGTGGATCACGGTGGGCGTGGACAAGACGGTCTATTGCACGCTGACCAACAACAGCAGCCGCCGCCGCACCAGCGCCGCCAATCCGCGCGTGACCAACCGTCACGGCCACATCGTGCGCTGGAAAGAGCGCGGCGACTCGCCGCTGGCCACCACGTTCGAGTGGGAACTGCTGCTCTTGGCCGGCCAGGACGCGGCCGACGGCGCGGCATCGAACATCACGGGCAACATCAAGGGCGACGAGTTCTCCAGCCCGGACGGCATCCGCGTGGACCCGAAGGGGCGCCTGTGGGTGCAGACCGATGCCGGCACCGGCACGGACGTCACCAATATCTTCGGCAACAACTCGATGTACTACATCGACCAGAAGACGGGTGAGTCCAAGCGCTTCCTGGTGGGGCCGCTGGGTTGCGAGATCACGGGGATCGCCTACACGCCGGACCTGACCACGTTCTTCATCAACATCCAGCATCCCAACCGGACCTGGAACACGGTGCGGGCCGGCGGCGGCGATGCGCGTTCGGCGACCGTGGTGGTGCGCCGTCAGGACGGCAAGCCGGTAGGCGCCTGACGGACGTCGGCCTGGAGGGCAGGGCGGGGATTTTGCGCCGGCTTTCCAGGCCGCTTGGCCGCTTGCGGATCCGCTCTCGCTTTTTACGGCGTTACCTGCGTGACGCCTTAGCGGGCCTGCATCGCGCGCCTGGTTTGATTTACTCTCTGGAATATCAACCATCATGTTGCTGACGGC
>NZ_DBHKZA010000180.1:0-3179 GCF_057314935.1 Achromobacter sp. | reverse complement strand
ACGGGACGTCGGGCAGGGTGAATCGCGACAGGGCTTCAACGCGGGCCCACAGGCGGTCGGCATTGAGCGGGGGGAATTGGGGGGAAGGCGAGGCGGGGGGTGTTGCGTGCGGCATGAAGATTCCTGAAGATGCGCCACGGATTATGTCATGGCGGTCGAGCGGGTCCGGACGCGTCGGTCAAAGGGAATCTCCCATCGCGCAGCGCCTTCAGGATGCCGGCCGCCACGACGGTTCGCGTTTCTCCAGGAAAGCGGCCACGCCTTCGCGGGCTTCGTCGGTGCTGCGGCAGGAGGCGATCCGTTCCACGGTGTCGGCGATCAGCGCGGCGTCGATGGGCTGGCCGGCAAAGTCTCGCACCAGCCGCTTGCTGGCCTGGACGGCGGCGGGGCCGTTGGCGCACAGCGTGCGGCAGATCGATTCGGCCTCGTCGTGCAGCCGCTCGGCCGGCACCACGTCGTGCAGCAGCCCCAGCCGCAACGCGGTGGCGGCGTCAAAACGTTCGGCGGTCAGGAAATAGCGGTTGGCCGCCCGTTCGCCCATGGCTCGGATCACATAGGGGCTGATCGTGGCAGGCAGCAGCCCCAAGCGGGTTTCAGACAGGCAGAAGTGCGCCGACTCCGCGGCAATGGCGATGTCGCAGGCCGACAGCAGGCCCATGCCGCCGGCGTAGGCATCGCCGTTCACGCAGGCAACGACGGGTTTGGGGCAGGACCAGATCGTGTGCAGCATGTCGGCCAGCCGGGTGGCGTCGGCGCGATTGTCGGCGTCGGTATGCGTGGCCATCTTGCGCATCCAGTTCAGGTCGCCGCCCGCGCAGAACGCCTTGCCGGCGCCGGTCAGCAGCAGCACGCGCACACGGGAATCCTGCGCCGCCTGCCGGACGGCGCTGGTCAGCGCGGCGATCAGGGTCTCGTCGAAGGCATTGCGCATGTCAGGACGGTTCAGCGTCAGGCGGACGATGGCGCCGTCGTGGGCGACGTCCAGGGGGGCATGCAGAGTCATGCGGGTCTCCCGTTGTATTGAATTCGGCTCAATAAGTCAGGTGTTACTGTTCAATGATTCTAGGGCCATTTTGGGTAATCCGCGATGTATTCAGGTCGGATATTGAGTTATCCTCAAAAAAATAACGGAGCGAGACATGAACCCACAATCCGGCGGCGTGGCCGCCGATCAGCGTTATGCGTCGGTATTCCGGCCCGGGCTGTACGACGGCAAGACTGTCCTGGTGACGGGCGGCGGCAGCGGCCTGGGGCGCTGCACCGCGCACGAACTGGCGGCGCTGGGGGCGAACCTGGCGCTGGTCGGCCGCAAGCTGGACAAGCTTGAGGCGGCGGGCGAGGAAATCGCCCGCATCTACCCCGAAGCCGCCGGGCGAATCAGCCTGCATGCTTGCGATATCCGCGACGAGGCCGGCGTGCGTGGCGTGGTTACGGCGGTGTTGGGCCGGCATGGGGCCATCGACGGCCTGTTCAATTGCGCGGGCGGGCAGTTTCCGGCGCCGTTGGACCGCATCAGTTTCAACGGCTGGAACGCCGTGGTCCAGAACAACCTGCACGGCACCTTCCTGATGGCGCGCGAGGTTTATACGCAGCACATGCGCCAGCATGGCGGGGCCATCGTCAACATGCTGGCCGACATCTGGGGCGGCATGCCGGGCATGGGGCATTCGGGCGCGGCGCGTGCCGGCGTCTGGAACCTGACCGAAACCGCCGCTTGCGAATGGGCGCACGCAGGCGTGCGGGTCAATGCTGTAGCGCCGGGCTGGATCGCCTCGAGCGGCATGGACAGCTACGACGACAATTACCGCGCCGTGCTGCGCGAGCTGAGGACCAAAGTGCCGCCGCAACGCTTCGGCACCGAGGCGGAACTGGCGGCGGCGGTGGTGTTCCTGCTGTCGCCTGCGGCCGCCTTCATCAATGGCAGCGTCATCCGCGTGGATGGCGGCGTGCCCAACGCGCGGCACTCCTGGTCCTTGCAGCCCGCCGAACGCGGCGAGGTCTACAACGGCTTTCCTCAGTACGTGCCGCCGTCCTTGTTCTCGGACGCCCCTGACGCTTCGGAATCCTGAAGCCGATGCAGGGCGTCGCGCACCTCGCCGCGGAACCGGGCCAAGGCCAGCGCATCCTGGCGGGGCGGCTGCAAGGCCTGCCACAGGAAGCCGACCAACTGGTCGGCCGTGGCGGCCACGTCCACCCGCGCGCCGCGCAGGATGGCGTCCCACAGCACGTGCTCCATGGGGCCATAGACCGCCGAGCGCAACAGCCGCAAGGGCATGTCCCGGCGGATGTCGCCGTCGGCCTGGCCTTGGGCCAGGATGCGCATCAGCGGTGCGGTGTAGCGGCGCTGCAGACCGGCGTAGACCTCGCCGAAGTCATCGTTGCGGGCGCGTCCTTCGGACAGGATGAAGGCGCACAGCCCCGGCCCTTCGGCCAGCAGATGCCGCAGGTGCGTATGCACCAGATAGTGCAGCTGGGCGCGCGCGCCCTGCACGTGGGGCAGGCTGTCTTCGACCTTGCCGATGATCTCGTCGTACCAATCGCTGATCACCCGCACGCACAGTTCCCGCTTGCCGCCGAAGTAGGTGAAGATCGTGGCTTCGGATACGCCCAGCCGCTGGGCGATCTCGGTCGTCGTGGCCGCCTGGAAACCCGCCTCGGAGAAGACCTGGCGGGCCATGTGCAGGATGTCGCGGATGCGCTGTTCCGACTTGGCGCTGGCCGCCGGGCGGCGGGTCGGGACGACAGGGGTTTTTTCCATGCGGACGGCAAAAGGGCGGGTAGGCGGGGCTTATTATTGAGCCAGGGTCAAGCAAGTTGAGCAAGCCCTGGATGATTCATAACAACATCAGAGACTAAACCATGCTGTCCCGAGCCGAATCCTACAAGCAGCTTGTGTCCCAATTCCAATGGCAGGTGCCGGCGGAGTTCAACATCGGCGTCGACGCCTGCGACAAGTGGGCCGATGGCAGCGGGCGCGTGGCGCTGATCTACGAAAAGAGCGACGGCGCGCAGACGCGCTACACGTTCGACGACATCAAGGCCCAGTCCAACCGCCTGGCGCACAGCCTGGAACGCCATGGGGTGCGGCGCGGCGACCGCGTGGCCGTGTATTTGCCGCAGGCGCCCGAGACCGCGGTGACGCACATCGCCGTCTACAAGATGGGCGCGGTGGCGGTGCC
>NZ_DBHKZA010000179.1:0-3235 GCF_057314935.1 Achromobacter sp. | reverse complement strand
GACGCTCAAGTCGCGCAGTGAGCCTTACGAGCTGGTGTTTCGCAAGGGCGCCCCGAAAAGCCCCGCGTTGGCGTTGCTGGTGGAGACGCTGGTCCCCGAAGGAAAACCGGCGCCCCCGCACGGCATCAGCTCGTGACATGCAGCGCCGCCAAGGCCAGCAGCAAGGCCGGCGGCATGACGACGAGCCCCAGGCGCAAGAAGCTGAGCGCGCCGATATGCATCCCCTCGCGGCGCACGGCCATCAGCCAAAGCAAGGTTGCAAGCGAGCCGCTGACGGACAGGTTGGGGCCCAGGTCGATGCCGATGAGCAATGCCGCAGTCGCCGAACCGGACAGGTCCGCCATGCGGGCTAACAATCCTGCCATCAGCCCGGCCGGCAGATTGTTGATGATGTTGCCCGACAGGGCCGCGCCGATCCCGCTGGTCCAGAGCACGGCGGTGTCGGACAAGCCGCGCATCATTTGCGCCAGTTCTTGAAGCACGCCACTGGCGGCCATCCCCTCGACCAGCACGAACAATCCCGCCACCAGGGGCAGAACGCCCCAGGCGACGCCTTTGGCCAGGCGCCATGGGCTGGACCGTGTCACGGCCAGCACCAGCAGCGCCGACGCGCTGCCAGCGGCCAGCGTCGGCAAACCCAGCCGGTAGCCCAGGGCCGACGTGACCAGCAAGGTGCAAGCGGTGCCCGCCACGCCCATCGCGGCGCACCGCAAGGCCGGCGTCATGGCGGGCAACGGCGGCGATGGCTTCAGCGGCTGTCGCAGGTCGTCGCGAAACACCCATCGCAGCGTGACGTAGGTCGAACCGATGGCCAGTACGGAAGGCAGCGCGAAGTGCATCAGCCACGGCGCCAGGGCCGGCATGCGGTCGCCGAACACGACCAGATTCGCCGGATTCGATATCGGCAATACAAAGCTGGCCGCGTTGGCGATGAAGGCGCACACGTACAGATAGGGCAATGGCGGCGCGCCAACCACGCGGGTCACCGCATAGACTGCGGGCGTCAGCACGACCGCCGTCGCGTCGTTGGACAGCAGCACGGTCACCACCGTGCCCACCAGGAACACCAGGTCGAACAGACGCCGCGCCGAGCCCGCCGCGTGATCCGCCGCTGCTACCGCCAGCCAGTCGAACAGGCCCGCCTGGCGCGCCACCTCCGCCACCAGCATCATGCCGACCAGGAACAGATAGACGTCCGTTCCTTCCAGGATCGCGTGGCCGGCTTGGGCCGGGGTCAGCAACCCGAATGCCACCAGCGCCACCGCGCCCGAACACGCCCACACATATTCCGGCAGTCGAAAGGGACGCAGGAGAATCGCCATGGTTGTTACGGCGGCGATCAACCAGATCAGGACATGGGATAACGACATGCTTTCCAGAATGAAATCAAGAAGACGAGGATGGGGCCGCGACGGGCGATACGCCTGACGCGCGGGTCTCGGGCAAGATCAGCAGGGTCGCGCAGGCCAGCGCGGCAATCCCGGCCAGGGCAAGAAACGCGGCACGGTATCCCGCATGCTGGACGATCAGGCCGGCGACGCCATTGCTCAACGACGCGCCGATGCCGAACACGGTGGTCACCGCGCCCAAGCTGGCATTGAAACGGCCCGTGCCTTGCGTCAGATCCAGAACCATCAAGGGCAGAACGGCGCCGAAAATGCCCGCGCCAACGCCATCGAGCAGTTGCACGGCCACCAGCCAGGCCGTGTCGTCGGAGAAGGTATACAGCACGCCGCGCAAGGGCAGGATGGCGAATCCGATCAGCAGCAATTTCTTGCGCCCCAGGCGATCGGCATAGCGCCCTACCGCCATCGCCGCGGGAATCATGACGAACTGCGCAGCCACGATGCACGCGGCGGTCAGAGGCGTGGCAAGCGCCGGGTTCGCCAGCGCCAGCTTCTGCCCGACTAGCGGCAACATGGCGGCATTGGCCAGGTGGAACAACCCGCAGCTCAGGGCAAGAAGCAGGAGCGACCGGTGACTGAGCAGCTGGCGTAGCGGAATGGGTTGCGCGTCGGCCGCGCCCCCGGTGCCGGGGTCCAGGCCACGCGCACGGTCCAAATCGATCTGCGCGGGAAGATACGACGCGGCCGCCACGCTGGCCAGCGTCATGGCTGCCATCAAGTAGAAAACTGCCACGGGCCCCCAGAGGTAGGCGAGCCCGCCCGCCAGCAAGGCGGCGAAGGCGTTGCCGGCGTGGTTGTAGGATTCGTTGCGCGCAATACGCCGGGTAAAGGCATTGGCGGCGGTCAGCCCCAACGTGATGCCGGCGATCGCAGGGGCGAACACCGACGACGCGGCGCCTGCCAGGGCTTGCGTGATCGAGACCCAGGCAAAACTCGCATTGGCCAGCAGGGCCATGCATGCCCCGGTCACCAGTACGGCGGCCGCGATCAACAGCGCGCGCTTGTTCGACGCCCGGTCCACGAGCGCGCCGGCCGGCGTCTGCGCTGCCAGCGCCGCAAGCCCGGATATCGTCATCACCAGCCCAATGCTGTCGGGCCGCCAATGATGCACCGCGAGCAAGTAGATGGCCAGATAGGGGCCGAGACCGTCGCGGACATCGGCGACGAAAAAATTCAGCCAGTCCAATGGACGCGAAGCAGAGGATGGAAAATGCAAAGTAGCCGTCAGAATCTTAGGGATCGATCAGGGTCGACCGTCAACGAACGCGAAGAACGTACCTTTGCGTCACCATTTTTCCATTCCTGCTCATCGATTTCCCGGTGGAATCAAGCCAGACACCCGCACCGCCGGATTGTAGACAGCAAACCGGGAAAGCGTCACCACCGTTGAGCCAGGCCGGTCAGCACGACTCGGATCCGGCGCCAGCGACTATAAATGCCATTGACGGGCGGCAGGCGACCGCCAAACGGAGACAACGCATGTTCGATCACATCGGGTTCGGCGTCAGCGACATTGACCAGAGTCGCGAATTCTTCTTGCGGGCGCTGGGCCCGCTCGGCGTAAGCCTCGCCATGGAGGGCCCCAATAGCGTCGGGCTGGGAAAAAACGGCAAGCCCTCACTTTGGCTCTATGCCGCCTCGCCGGTATCAGCCCCTTTGCACATCGCCATTGCGGCCACGACACGGCAGGAGGTGGACGCCTTCCACCTGGCCGCCCTGGCGGCCGGCGGCCGGGATAACGGCGCCCCCGGGCTTCGCCCGCATTACCATCCCCATTATTACGCCGCCTTCGTATTCGGCCCGGACGGCCATAACGTGGAAGCGGTCTG
>NZ_DBHKZA010000178.1:0-3322 GCF_057314935.1 Achromobacter sp. | reverse complement strand
TGGAGCTGATGGCCAAGAAGATCATGGTCTCGCAGTCCACCTCGGGCGACGTGCCCGAATCCGGGCTCGATGTCCTGAACCAGGACGGTGATTCCGTCGAGGTCGCACTGGCCCGGCAGCTTGTCGCCGCATGACACGTTCCACTTACGGCCCTTCGGGGCCGTTTTTTTTGCCGCTCCCGGTAAATCGGACGCTGCCTGGTTCGCATTGTTTGCTGCCGCTCGCGGCCTGAGCGGCGATGGTGAGGGCTGGATGTTTCAGGACGCCGAGCTATGTGCCCCTCTCCACCGTGGTTTCACTATCCCGAACGCCGCCTTCTGGCGGGATTTCTCGGCCTGCTGTGGTCGGTGCTGGCCGGTGGCTGCGCGACGACGACTGCGCCGGTCGCGCCCGACACCATCGCGGAAGTCTTGGCCGCGCCTGAACCCGAGGCTTCCGAGTACATCCCGGTCGTGCGCTACGCCCGCTACACACTGGTCGAACTGGCACCCATGGCGGCGCAGCGCGACCTGTTGTTGCAGACCATCGACGTGTCCATGCCCGAGGATGCCCGCGCCACGGTCGGGGATGGGCTTCGGCACGTGCTCAAACGCAGCGGCTATGGCCTGTGCCAGACCGCGCATGCCGTGATCGAGCTGTACGCGCTGCCGTTGCCGGCGGTACACCTGCACCTCGGCCCCATGACCTTGCGCGATGCGCTGCTCACGCTGGCTGGCCCGGCCTGGGAACTGCACGCGGATGACCGCGCACGGCAAATCTGCTTCGAGCGGCCCGGCGATCGCGCGGTCGCCGAGTCCCCATCCGAGCCACCCGCCACCGAGGCGGTGCAGACGTTCCCGCTGGCACCCATGGTTTCGGGAGGCCAGCCATGAACGCCCCGCAACCTGCCCAGCGATCGACCGCCGCCGTGGTGGTGCAGAGCCTGATGTGGCTCTGGTTGATCTTCCTCAGCGTCTTGGCGGCCCTGGGCTACCAGGCCCTCAGCGACCAGGCCGACCAGGAGCGGCTGGATTCCCGCCTGCAACGCCTGGAAGCGCAGGCAACTGGCTTGGCCGAGACGATCGAGGCCATCCAGCAGCGCCCGGCCGTCGCGACGGACGCTGACCTCAAAGACACCCGCCAGATTCTGGAAGCACGCGCGGCCCAGGTCGAGAAATCTCTCAGTGGCTACGCAGCGGCCGACGACCTCCAGGCGCTGCGCGCGGAGGTCGAGCAGATCAAGGCGCGCCAAGCCGCCGCGCGTGCCACCGCACCCGCCCAGCGGCGCGCATCGCGCACGTCCGCCGCCTCCAAGACCGAGCTGCCGCCGCTGCCATTCCGCGTCGTCGGCGCCGAACTGCGCGCCGGCCAGCGCAGCGTGTCCGTCGCGCCGAGCATCGGGGACTTCACGCCCGCCCAACTTCAGGTGCTGCTGCCCGGGGATGCGGTCGGCCCGTGGCGCCTGCAGGCGATCGAGGGCAACACCGCAGTGTTCCAGGCCGGCAACCAGACCCGCCGTGTGGCGATTCCCTGACCGGAGCACCCCATGAAGCCGTCGATCCTCCTTTCCGCGCTCGTGTTGGCGTCGGTGCAGTGGCCCATCTGGGCGCAGCAGCCCGCAACGGCCCCGGCGCGCAATGCGCAAAGCCAGGAGCGCCCGCTGGCCGCCCGCGTGCTGGACGATCGGGCGGCCAGTGAATGGGGCCTGCAACCGCAGGAGTGGACTCGCTATCGCGAGCTGATGGACGGGCCGCTGGGCATCTACTCGCCCAACCTGGACCCGCTGTCCGCCCTGGGCATCGAGGCACGCACTGACGAAGAGCGGCGGCGCTACGCAGAGCTGCAGGTGCAGGTCGAAGCGCGCCGCGTCGAGAAGCTGCTCGCCTACCAGCGCGCCTACGACGAAGCCTGGCAGCGCCTGAACCCCGGCATGCAGCGCGTGAACCTGCCCGACGACAAGCCCGGCGCCGGTCCCGTGCGTGGTAGAGGCCGCACCGCGGTGTTCGTCAAGGATGGCTGCGCTGCCTGCGGGCAGCTCGTACAGCGTCTGCAATCCTCAGGCGCCGATTTCGACCTGTACATGGTCGGAAGCCGCCAGGACGACGCGCGCATCCGCGACTGGGCCAAGCGCGCGCAGATCGACCCGGCGCGCGTGCGCGCCGGCAGCATCACGCTCAACCACGATGGCGGCCGCTGGCTGTCGCTGGGCCTGCCCGGTGATTTGCCCGCAGCCGTGCGCGAGGTGAACGGCCAATGGCAGCGCCAGCCGTAGCTGCCCCCGTATCGCAGTTCTTGCGCGCACTGGTGCTCTCTGCAGGCGTGTATGCCAGCACCCCCCATGCCCAGGAGGTGCCGCCACCGGCCTACCAGCTTGCCGCCCAGCGCGCGGGCATCCCTTCGACGGTGCTCTACGCCGTGGCCTTGCAGGAGAGCGGCATCCGGCGCAACGGGCGCATCGTCCCATGGCCGTGGTCCCTCAACGTCGCCGGCCAATCGCGCCGCTTCGCCACGCGCGCCGACGCCTGCGCTGGCCTGCAGCAGGCGATGCGCGCCACGCCGCACACGCGCATCGACGCGGGCCTGGGCCAGATCAACCTTGGCTACCACAAGCACCGCTTCACCGGCGCGTGCGATCTGCTGGACCCGTACCGCAACCTCGCCGTTGCCGCCGAGATCCTGAAGGAGCAGCACACCCCCGGCGAGGACTGGCTGCTGGCGATCGGCCGCTACCACCGCCCCGCAGGCGGCGAGCCCGCCGCCCGCTATCGGCGCAGCGTGTCGCGCCACCTTGCCCGCGTGCAGGGCACGCGACCAGCCGCCGCGGTCCTCGCGGCGCGCCAGGAGACCTCCCCATGACGAAACCCCATCCCGCCCATCTCGCGTTCACGGGCCTACTCATGCTGCTGTCAGGCCTGCCGCTGGCCTCGCGTGCCGGCGAGCCACTGATCGTTGTCGAGGACCGTGGCGGCACGTCGGCATTGCCGTACTACGAAGCCCTGAATCTCCAGCCGCGCGCCAACGCACCGGCGCGGCCGTCCATCCCGACGCCCCAGGTTCCTGCCACACGGGCGGACGAAGCCGCGATGCTGCCGGTGCGCAGCGCCAAGCTCACGCCCGGCACCGTCGCGCGACGGGTGATCGAAGCGCCCGGCCTGCGGCCGTTCGTGGTCATCGGCGACGACGAGGCTTCCCGGGCCTGGTTGCAGCGCCGCGCCGCCGCTTTGCGCGAACGTGGCGCGGTCGGCCTGGTCGTCAACGTCGAGACCGCGCAGGGCCTGGCGCGGCTGCGCGCCCTGGTGCCGGGCGTGCCGCTCGCGCCCGTGGCCGGCGACGACCTGGCCGA
>NZ_DBHKZA010000177.1:0-3479 GCF_057314935.1 Achromobacter sp. | reverse complement strand
GCAGCACCGCGTCACTGCGCTGCGCCGCCCATGAATACCGGATGCTGGCCGCCGGCCATTGCCATGTGGCGCTGTACAACCAGCTGACGGCCTGGGACCATGCGGCGGGCTGGCTGCTGCACCGGGAGGCCGGTGGGTACGCCGCGCGCTTTGACGGCTCGCCCTACAAGCCCACTCATCGCACGGGCGGGCTGCTGTATGCGCCGGATGCCGGCAGCTGGCACGCCGCCCGCAAGGCGTTGCTGGGCGACGGACTTGAACCGCTAGAGACGTAAAAAATGGGGGTTATCCCTAGGAATTATCCACAGTTCCTGTGGACAACCCTATGGAAAGGTCTGTAACAGAGCGAAAAATCCCTTACGGGGCAAGCACTTGCTTAGACCGGTCAAAAACCGGCCGGCAAAAAGCGTGCCTATAAGGCATCCAACGCCACCGCACAAGGTTGTTCCACCTTCAGGGTCAGCAGCGGATCTGCCCGCGTGCGGCCCAGGTTGATGGCGGCGATCGGCATGCCATTGCGGGACGCCGCGGTCACGAAACGGTAGCCTGAATACACCATCAGCGACGAGCCGACGACCAGCACTGCGTCGGCGCTCATCAGGCCGGCATTGGCCCGGTCCACGCGATCGCGGGGCACGGTTTCACCGAAGAAGACCACGTCCGGCTTGACGATGCCGCCGCAGCGCGGACAAGGCGGCACGGTGAACCGCGAGAAATCCTCGCCCTCGAGATCGGCGTCGCCGTCGGGCGCATCCGTGGCGTCCAGCGACGTCCATTCCGGGTTGCCCTCTAGAAGTGCCTCTTGCCACGGCTGGCGGCCGCCGCGCCAGTCGCAATTCATGCAACGCACCTCGTCCAGCCGGCCGTGCAGGTCCACGACTTCGCGGCTGCCCGCCGCTTCGTGCAGTCCATCGACGTTTTGCGTGACCAGCACCGTGACGTGGCCGCGCGACTCCAGCCGCGCCAGCGCGCGGTGCGAATCATTGGGCTTGACGCTGCCGAAGCGGCGCCAGCCGACCATGCTGCGGGCCCAATAGCGGGCACGCGCCAAGTCGTCGCCCATGAAGGTCTGCAGCGTCATGGGCGGCTTGCGCTTCCATTCGCCTTCGGTATCGCGGTAGTCGGGAATGCCGGAGTCGGTGCTGACGCCCGCCCCCGTCAGTACGAACAGCCGCGGGTGGCGGTCGACGAAGCCGCGCAGCGCGGCCAGATCCGAGACTCGTGTATCCATCCTGACTCCTCTGTCCTGGCCGCCCGCGCACGCGGCGCTGCGCGCATCGATAAAGGCGGTTCAGCCGCCCAGGCCGCAATCCGGCATGTCGCTGACCAGGCTGGCCTGCGTGACGTTGCTGCCCGGGGCCACACTGCGCGTCAGCCAGACGTTGCCGCCAATGGTCGAGCCCTTGCCGATCGTGACGCGGCCCAGAATCGTGGCGCCAGCGTAGATCACGACGTCGTCTTCGATCAACGGGTGACGCGGCAGGCCTTTCTTCAGCTCGCCGTTTTCACCGGGCGGGAAGCGCTTGGCGCCGAGCGTCACCATCTGGTAGAGCCGCACGCGGTCGCCGATGATGGCGGTCTCGCCGATAACCACCCCCGTACCGTGGTCGATGAAGAAACTGCGGCCGATGGTGGCGCCGGGGTGGATGTCGATGCCGGTGTCAGCATGGGCGATCTCGGCCACGATGCGGGCCAGCATCGGCACGTTCAGGCGGTACAGGACGTTAGCCAGGCGGTGATGGATCATCGCCGCCACGCCGGGATAGCACAGCAGCACCTCGTCGACGCTGTGCGCCGCCGGGTCGCCCTGGTAGGCCGCGGTCACGTCCAGGTCGAGCGCGGCGCGCACCCGCGGCAGCTCGGCACCGAACTGGCGCACGATCTCGATGGCGCGCCGCTGGGTTTCAGCGGGGTCCACGTGTTCATGGCGGCCCACGTATTGCAGTTCAAGACAGACCTGGTGCAGCAGCGCGTCCAGTGCCGCGCCGATGGTGTGCCCGACGTAGAAGTCTTCGACTTCCTCGCGCAGGTCGATCGGACCCAGGCGCATCGGGAACAAGGCGCCACAGAGATCCTTGACGATCTGGCGCAGGCTTTCCTGCGACGGAAACTCGCGCAAGCCCGAGTCTTCGCGCAAGCGGCCGCGCGGGCCGCGCCAGGCGACGCGCGCGTCGCGCAGGCCGGACACGATGCTGTCCAGGTTCCAGTGGGCTGGCGGCAGGTAGGAGGGGCCGCTCATTGCCACTGCTCCGGCAAGGCGCCGTGCTGCCCGGCATACGGATGGAATTCAAACATGGAAGTGCCTCACTGACGGTGCATGGCCCCCGGCGCCAGGCCGCCGGGCCATGTTGCTACGCAATAATCCCGTCAACTGTAACCGCTAGCGCCCTTTTTCCGTAACCCCTCCGACACGCCATTGGGGTTATGCGGCGGCCTGGGTAGCGGCGGCCTCCCCGTGCCCCGGCGGCAACTCGCCGGGCGCGTCGTAGCCTTGCGGATTGCCTTGCTGCCAGCGCCAGCCGTCGGCGCACATGGCGGCCACGTCGTGCGTGCTGCGCCAGCCCAGCAAAGCGGCCGCCAGGGCGGGGTCCGCCCACATTCGCTCGATGTCCCCAGGACGCCGCCCCTGCGTGCGCACCGGAATGCGGCAGCCATTGACCCGTTCAAAGGCATGCACCAGCTCCAGCACGCTGGTGCCCTGCCCAGTGCCCAGGTTCACCGCCACGAAACCCGGGTGATCCTCGGAATACGACAAGGCTTGGACATGGCCTTGCGCCAAGTCCATGACGTGCAGATAGTCGCGCACGCCCGTGCCGTCGGCCGTGTCGTAATCGTCTCCGAACACGCGCAGGAACGGCTGCCGGCCCACCGCCACCTGCGTGATGAAGGGAAACAGGTTGTTGGGCAGGTCGCGGGGGCTTTCACCGATCAGCCCGCTGGGGTGCGCGCCGATGGGATTGAAATAGCGCAGCGTGACCGCACTGAAAGCAGGAGACGCCGTGCAGACATCGCGCAGCATTTCCTCCACCATCAGCTTGGTGCGGCCGTAGGGGTTGGTCGGTGCCAGCGGGTGCGCTTCGGTGAACGGCAGGTATTGCGGTTCGCCATAGACCGTGGCCGACGAACTGAACACCAGCCGCGCCACGCCCATCTCGCGCATCGCATGCAGCAAGGCCAGCGACCCCGCCACGTTGTTGTCGTAGTACTTGAGCGGATCGGCCACCGATTCCCCAACGGCCTTGCAGCCGGCCAGGTGCAGCACCGCCTGCACGGGCTCGCCCCGGCCCGCGGCGTCGGCCAGCACCGATTCCACAAGACCGGGGGTACGGATGTCGCCCTCGATCAGCGGAATCGGCACGCCGCACAGGCGCTCGACGCGGCGCACGGCCTCGCGGCTGCCGTTGCTGAAGTTATCCAGCACCAGCGGCCGCTGGCCCGCCGCCAGCATCGCGACCAGCGTGTGCGTGCCGATGTAGCCC
>NZ_DBHKZA010000176.1:0-3576 GCF_057314935.1 Achromobacter sp. | reverse complement strand
CGACGCCGATCGTCTATCTGGCGCTGGAGCGGCTGCGGCTGAAAGTCCGCGCCGCGCGCGTCCGGGCAGCGTAGTCCGATCGCCCTAGTCCGGCAGGCCCGGTGCTTCGCATATCAATCCCCAGGCGTCCATGGTAATGTCGCTGCGTGTATTCCGATAACAGCGCGTAACCAAGGCGTTCCGGCGCCGACGCAGAAAAAGGGGACCATGCACCCGCCCGCGCCACCCACTGTTTTTCCGCATCCCGTGGCGCACCTATCCCCGGTTTCTGATTCGTTGACGCTTCAAACGCTGTTCACGTGATTGATCAGGCCGAAGAGACCATGACTGTGCAAACGGAATTTCCCATTGTGGGTATTGGCGCTTCCGCCGGCGGCGTCGAAGCATTGGAAGGCTTTTTTCGCGGCGTGCCCCCAAAGCCGGGGTTGGCGTTCGTCGTGCTCACCCATTTGAGCCCCGTGCGCGAAAGCCACCTGCCCGAGGTGATCCAGCATTACACCGGCCTGAAGGTCCAGACCGCCACGCAGGACGCGGAAGTCCTGGTCGACAACGTCTACGTCCTGCCCGCCGATGCCGTGATGTCGATCCATGAAGGTCGCCTGCGGCTGCGGCAACGGGTGCCCGAGCAGCGCGGCCCACGCCCGATCGACCTGTTCTTCACGTCGCTGGCGCTGGATCGCGGCGAATGTTCGGCGGGCGTGGTGCTGTCCGGCGGGGATTCCGACGGCACGCTGGGCATCAAGGCCATCAAGGAGCAAGGCGGGTTGACCTTGGCGCAGTCGGCCGACGGGTTCGGGCCGAGCAGCCCGGAAATGCCCGACAGCGCGATCGCCACCGGCCTGGTGGACTTCATCGTGCCGGCCGATCAAATGGGCGTGAAACTGGTTGATTTCGCGGCCAGGCTGGGTCATCTGGACGACCTGGACGACGCCGCGGCCCAGGGGCCGGAGCGCGGCCGGCTGGAAGCCGCCAAGCACGAGATCTACGCCTTGCTGCGGACCCGCATCGGCCACGATTTCAGCGGCTATAAAAGCAAGACCTTCATGCGCCGCGTGCAACGCCGCATGCATGTGAACCAGATGCCCACGCTGGCCGCGTATGTCGAATTCCTGAAGCAGAACTCGCAGGAGGCGGGCGCGCTGTTTCGCGACCTGCTGATCAGCGTCACGAATTTCTTTCGCGATGCTGAAGCCTTCGAATCGTTGCAGGAACAGGTCATTCCGCAACTGCTGAAAGACCGCGGCGCGACGGAAACCATACGCCTGTGGGTGCCCGGCTGCGCCACAGGCGAAGAGGTCTATTCCCTGGCGATCTTGCTGCGCGAACACCTGGATACCCTGCCGACGGCGCCCCGCGTGCAGGTTTTCGCCACCGACATCGACGACCGCGCGTTGGCCGTCGCGCGCGCGGCGCGATATCCCGCCGCCTTGCTTGACGGGGTATCGGCAGCGCGGCGCGAGCGCTATTTCGTGGCCGATGGCGACAGTTACGTGGTCAGCAAGGCGGTGCGCGACCTGTGCATTTTCTCGCCGCACAATGTGTTGCGCGACCCGCCGTTTTCCCGGATCGACCTGGTATCGTGCCGCAATCTGCTGATCTATTTCGGCGGCGGCATCCAGAAACAGGTCATCCCCACCTTCCACTATGCGTTGCGCCCGGGCGGCTATCTGTTTTTGGGCATGTCGGAAAACGTCACCCAGTTCAACGACCTGTTCAGCCCGATCAACAAGAAGCACCGGATCTTCCAGCGCCGCACGGATATCGGCGCGCAGCCACGCCCCACGATCACCCTGCCCTCCATGCATAAACCGGACCTGCCCCATTCCGCGCTGCGCCGCGCGCAGACCGGCGCCTCGGCGCTGCGCCAATCCGTCGATAGCCAGGTACTGGCGCAACATGCGCCGCCCCACGTGCTGGTCAACCGCGACGGCGACATCGTCTACTACTCCGGACGCACCGGCAAGTACCTGGAAGCCGCCGCCGGCGTGCCGACGCGCCAGGTGCTGACCCTGGCGCGTAAGGGGCTGCGCCTGGACCTGCGCACGCTGTTGCACGAGGCCGCGGAAACCGGCCGGCCCGCGGTACGTGAGAGCGTGGCCGTGGAAGGCGAGGATGGCCGCGTCCAGATGGTGACCCTGACCGTGGAGCCCCTGGCCGACCACAAGGAAAACGAGCCGCTGTTCCTGATCCTGTTTGCCGACCACGGCCCCCCGCTGAACCGCGACGACGCCCACACGCACAGCAGCATCACGCAGCAAGGCGCCGCCCAGCAGATCGAGCTGGAACTGCGCGACACGCGCGAGCGCCTGCAATCCATGATCGAGGAATACGAGACCGCGCTGGAGGAACTGAAGTCGTCCAATGAAGAGCTGGTGTCGGTCAACGAGGAATTCCAGTCCACCAACGAAGAATTGGAGGCGTCCAAGGAAGAGCTGGTGTCGCTGAACGAAGAGTTGCACACGGTCAACGCCGAACTCCATGGCAAGGTAGACGAACTGGACCGCAGCAACAGCGACCTGCACAACCTGTTTGAAAGCACCGCGATCGCCACGTTGTTCCTGGACCGCGACCTGATCATCCGCAGCTTCACGCCAGCCATGGGCGACGTGTTCAATATCCTTCCCAGCGACTGCGGACGCCCCATCACCGATCTGGCCAGCCGTTTCGACCTGCCCTCCTTCGCCAACGACATCGCCCAGGTCTATACCCACTACCAGCCGATCGAACGCCGCATCGCCGGCACCCTGGACGGCAAGCACTACCTGCTGCGCCTGGTGCCTTACCGCAGCAGCGATAGCCAGGTCGACGGCGTCGTGGTGACGTTCATCGACATCACCCTCATCACCCGCGCCGAACGGCGCCACCGCATCCTGATATCCGAACTGCAGCACCGGACCCGCAACTTGCTGGCGGTGGTGCAGAGCGTGGCGCGGCGCACGTTGGGCGACGGCGAACCCTTCCAGCGTCTGGACACCCGCCTGGCCGCCTTGAGCCGCGTGCAGGGCATGCTGAGCGAGGCCAACGGGGAAAAAGTCGAATTCAGCGGCATCGTGCATCGGGAACTCGACGCGGTGGGCAACGAGCGTCAGGTCACGATCAACGGCCCCGAAGTCCGCATCAGCGCGGAACGCATCCAGACCCTGGCGCTGGCCGTCCACGAACTGGCGACCAACGCCGTGAAATATGGCGCGCTGCGCTACGAATCGGGCCGGCTGGACGTCAAATGGCGCATCGAACGCCGCGATGGCGACACCGAGCATCTGGTCCTGGATTGGACCGAATCCGGCCTGCCGACAGCGCCGGACGCCACGCACCAGGGCTACGGCCGTGAATTGATCGAGCAGACGCTGTTCCTCGCGTTGCGCGCCAAGACAGCCCTGGATTTCAAGCCGGACGGCATCGCCTGTCATATCGACATGCCGCTTGAAGCGGCCAGCGAGAGCAACGACGACGCCGCGCGCAAGTAGGCCTGGCCCCCGCGGAGGCCTTCCCGGGACTGATGGGGGAATCTACTCCGGCAACCGCGTCGCCGCCGTCAACCGTTCGGCCATGAACGCCAGGAACTCGCGCGCCAGC
>NZ_DBHKZA010000175.1:0-3807 GCF_057314935.1 Achromobacter sp. | reverse complement strand
AGGCGGGCTTGCGGATCCTGGCCCGCGGCGGCAATGCCGTGGATGCGGCCATCGCTGCAGCCGCCACGTTGGCGCTGACCGAACCCGTCAGCAACGGCCTGGGCTCGGACTGCTTCGCCATCATTTGGGACGGTTCGAAGCTGCATGGCCTGAATGCCTCGGGCACGGCCCCCGGCGCCTGGAATGTGGATTACTTCCGCCGCAAGCATCAAGGCGTGATCCCGATGCGGGGCTGGGACAGCGTGACGGTGCCAGGCTGTGTGGCCGGCTGGGCCGCCCTGCACGAAAAGCTGGGCAGCCTGGCGTTTGCCGACGTGCTGGCGCCCGCCATCGAATATGCCGAACGCGGCTATGCCGTGTCGCCCGTCGTGCAGGAAAAGTGGGCGGCGCAAGCCGACGTCCTGCAACCGCAACCGGGTTTTGCCGAACACTTCCTGCCGCGCGGCCGCGCGCCCCACATCGGCGAACACTTCGTGCTGCCGGGCGCGGCGGCGACGCTCAAGCGCATCGCCTCCAGCGGCGGGCGCGACTTCTATGAAGGCGAAACGGCCCACAAGCTGGTCGCACACGCCCAGGCCCACGACGCCGCCCTGACCCTGGCCGATCTGCGCGACTACGCGCCGGAATGGGTGACGCCGATCAGCCAGCCTTACCGAGGCCACACCCTGCATCAGATCCCGCCCAACGGCCAAGGCATCGCGGCGTTGATCGCGCTGGGCATCTTGCAAAACTTCGACCTGCCTGCCCGCCCGGTCGACCATCCCGACACCCAGCACCTGCTGATCGAGGCCATGAAACTGGCGTTCGCCGACGTCTATGCGCACGTGGCCGACGCGCGCCACATGCGGATGACGCCCGAGCAGATGCTGCGGCCGGACTACCTGGCCGAACGCGCGCGGATGATCGACCCCAACGTGGCCCAGGCCTTCGCCTCGGGCCATGCACCGCAAGGCGGCACCGTCTACCTCACCGCCGCCGACAAGAGCGGCATGATGGTCAGCTTCATCCAGTCGAACTACATGGGTTTCGGTTCGGGCGTGGTGGTGCCGGGCACGGGCGTCAGCCTGCAGAACCGCGGGCATTGCTTCAGCACCCAACCCGACCATCCCAATGTGGTCGCGGGCGGCAAGCGCCCCTTCCACACCATCATCCCAGGTTTCCTGATGCGCGACGGCGCCCCCGTCATGAGCTTTGGCGTCATGGGCGGCAATATGCAGCCCCAGGGGCAAGTGCAGACGCTGGTGCGCATGCTCGACTACGGCCAGCAGCCGCAAGCCGCCTGCGACGCGCCTCGCTGGAAATGGAACCACGGCCTGGCGGTGGACGTGGAAACGGGACTGAACCCGGCCGTGGCCCAGGGCCTGCGCACGCGCGGCCATGTGCTGGAAGGCATCGACGACCCCTATATGGACTTCGGTTCTGGCCAGTTCATCTGGCGGCTGGGCGACCCGGCGGTAGACGGCTATGTCAGCGCCAGCGACAGTCGACGAGATGGACTCGCCGCCGGCTTTTGATTGCGTTAAGGTTACTGTCCTGAGACTGACCTTACCTACATAGAGCGGAGTTCCCTGCATGGCAACGATCGGTACCAAGAGCTACGACGCGGTCGTAGCCCAGAAAGTCGCTTTCCTCGGATTGGGCGTGATGGGCTTGCCCATGGCCGGCCACCTGGCCCGTGCGGGGCACGACGTCACCGTCTACAACCGCACCCCCGCCAAGGCGCAAGCCTGGGCCGCCGAGTTCCACGGCCACCATGCCCCCACGCCGCGCGAAGCGGTAGCGGGCGCGCAGATCGTATTCGCCTGCGTGGGCAATGACGACGACCTGCGCAGCATCGTGCTGGGCCCGGACGGCGCGTTCTCGGGCATGGCGCCAGGCGCGGTATTCGTCGACCACACAACCGCCTCGGCCGATGTGGCGCGCGAGCTCTATGCGCAAGCCAAGGAACTGGGCCTGAACTTCGTGGATGCCCCGGTCTCGGGCGGACAGGCCGGCGCGGTCAATGGCGTGCTGACCATCATGTGCGGCGGCGAACCCGCTGTCTTCGACGCCATCAAGCCGGTGGCGCAAAGCTTCGGCCGCGCCGTGACACTGGTGGGCGCGCCGGGCGCCGGCCAGTTGGCCAAGATGGTCAACCAGATCTGCATCGCCGGCATCGTGCAAGGCCTGTCGGAAGCCGTGGCCTTCGGCCAGGCGGCCGACCTGGACATGAAGCTGGTGCTGGACGTGATCAGCAAGGGCGCGGCGCAAAGCTGGCAGATGGAGAACCGCGGCGGCACCATGGTCGACGACAAGTTCGAATTCGGCTTCGCGGTGGACTGGATGCGCAAAGACCTGGGCCTGGTGCTGGCCGAAGCGCGCCACAACGGCGCGCGCGTGCCGGTCACCGCCCTGGTGGACCAGTTCTATGGCGACGTCCAGAAGATGGGCGGCGGCCGTTGGGACACGTCTAGCCTGGTGAAGCGACTGCGCGACTGAACTTGCTGCAACGCCCTGCCCCACGGCTCGGCGATTTGGCGGCAAACAAAAAGGCGAGCCACGAGGCTCGCCTTTTTTGGTGGCACATGCGCCGTTACGCGGCCAAGCTGGCCTGCGCCGTTTCCAGCACCAGCGCGTCGATGCGTTGCTTGGCCAGCGTCACGCCTTCCAGCGCCGCCACTTCGCCCATCGCCATGCCTTCGGCGGCGATGAACGTGACGTCGCTCATGCCAAGGAAGCCTAGCATCTGGCGCAGGTACGGCGTCAGGGTGTCGGACGGTGTGCCTTCGGCTTTGCCGCCGCGTGCCGTCAACACGAACACCTGCTTACCCTTGACGAGGCCCTCCGGCACGCCTTCCGGCGTATAACGGAACGTGACGCCCGCACGGGCCACGTGGTCCAGATAGCTCTTGAACTGCGCGGGCAGATTGAAGTTGTAGACGGGCACCGCGAAAACGATGCGATCTGCTTCCATCAGTTCAGCGACGAGCGTATCGCTCAGTTCGACGATGCGTTGCTGCTCGACGCTGCGGGCATCTGCCGGGGTGAACAGCGCGCCGGCCGTGTTGCCGTCGAAATAGGGAATGGGCTGCGCGCCGATGTCTCGGACCTTGACGGCCGCGGCGGGGTTGGCTTCTTTGACGCGCGCAATCAGGTGATCGGCCAATTGCTTGCTGTTGGAACGGTCGCCGAGAATCGAGGAAAGGATAACGAGGGTCTTCATTGCAAATATCTCCAGGGGTGGCCCGCCATACGCGGGCGGCCAGGATCTGTCAGCGCCACGCCCGACTCTTCAAGGAGTTCGGACTGGAGCTTGGCGCCGGGTGGCGTTGGCAGATCCCGAATGCATGGGCTCACTGTAGACCGGTTCATTGTTAACATAAACCGGGGTATGATGAACTGTTCGTTCCAGGTATAGAACAATCATGCAAGATCTCAATGACCTCTACTATTTTTCCCAAGTTGTCGAGCAAGGCGGCTTCAGCGCGGCAGCCAGGGCGCTGGACATCCCGAAATCCCGCCTGTCGCGCAGGATCTCGCACCTTGAGGAAAGTCTGGGTGTCAGGCTGCTGCAACGCACGACGCGCCGGCTGCGGCTGACTTCGGCGGGCGAACGCTACCTGCACTATTGCCGTGAAATGGCCGCATCCGCCCGCGCTGCGGACGACGCCATGCGGCAATTGCAGTCAGAGCCTGCCGGGCCGGTAATCGTGAGCTGCCCCGTCTCCATTGCCCAGGATGTGCTGGCGCCGATCCTGCCCGAATTCCTGGATGCGTGGCCGGCGATTTCCGTGCAGTTGCTGGTGACCAACCGGCGCGTGGACCTGA
>NZ_DBHKZA010000174.1:0-3972 GCF_057314935.1 Achromobacter sp. | reverse complement strand
ACGCAGGCTTTGGCGCGGTGTTCGGCGTGTTGAGCCTGATGTGCGGCCTGGCCGCAGCGCTTGCCGCAGGCTGGTTGCGCGACCCGGAACGCGCCGCCCGCGCTTCGACCTCCTCGACTACCCCGGCGCGCGCCGCCGCCTCGCCGCTGCGAGATAGCCGCGTATGGCGGGCCGCCGTCGCGATCGGCGTCATGTGCAGCCCGCAATTCGCGGTGTTGACGTTCGCCACCGTGTTCCTGCACGACTTCAGCCAGGCGGGCATCGGCACGCTGACGGGCGTGATGGTCGCCGTGCAACTGGGCGCGATGGTGTCGCGCATCGCGGCCGGGCGTTGGACGGATCGCCATGGCGACCGGCGCGCCTTCCTGCGCCGCTGCACCTGGCTGAGCTGCCTGCTGTTCGCGGCGCTGGGCGCCGTGGCCTGGGCCGTAGACGGCGCGCCGGCCCGCCCCGGCGCGGTGTTGGCGACCGCCAGCCTGCTGGCGGCGGCAGGCATCTGCGCGTCGGCCTGGCACGGCGTGGCCTATACGGAACTGGCCACATTGGCGGGCGCATCGCGCGCCGGCACCGCGCTGGGCATGGCCAACAGCTGCGTCTACCTGGGCCTGTTCCTGACGCCGCTGGCGATCCCGCATGTGGTCGCGGCCAGCTCGTGGCCGGTGGCCTGGGTGATCGCCGGCCTGTGCATGTTGGCGGCGCTGCCACTGCTTCCCCGACCCGTGCCTCGGCCCGGGCTCAACCCCAAGGCGCTGGGACCGGCGCCCCGCGCTACCCCAGGAACTCCTGGCTCAACCAACCCAGGAACGCCTTGACCGGGGGATGCCGTTCGCGGCCCGGCGCGCACAGCGCGGTGTAGGCGGAGCCCGCCACGCGCACGTCGGGCCGATACGCCGCCAGCGTGCCGGCGGCCACGCTGTCCGACACCATGACGGAACTGGCCAGCACCAGGCCCTGCCCGGCAATCGCCGCCTGCAGGGCGTAATGCTCTTCCGTGTACGCATGCACCGACGCCGGCTTGCGCCAGGACGGCAAGCGCGCCGCGTCGCACCATGCCTGCCAGCCCTGGTCATACAGCTGGGAATCGCGCCAGTGCACCGTTACCAGCGCTGGCGCGCGTTTTCCTGCCTGCGCCACCATCGAAGGCGCTCCGTATACGCCAAACGACTCCGGCAGCCGGCACGCGGCGTGCAAGGCCGGATAGGCATGCGGACTGTAGCGGATCGCGACATCCACGCTGGCGTCCTGCAGCAAGTCCACCGGATCGGCGTTGGCGTTCAGGCGCAACTGGTATTGCGGATAGGCGTCGTAGAAGCGCCCCAGCCTGGGCACCAGCCACAGCGCCGCGAAGGAATGCGTCGTGGACACCGTCAACGCGCCCGAGGCCGGCGCCGGCCGCAAGGCGTCCAGCGTCTGCGCCACATCCAGCAAGGCCCCGTGCACACTGACGAACAGGCGCGCGCCCTTGTCGGTCAGCCGCACGCCGCGCGGCACGCGGTCGAACAGCGCGAACCCCGCCTGCCGTTCCAACGCCTTGATCTGGTGCGACACCGCGGTGGGCGTCACCGCAAGTTCGGCCGCGGCCAGCTTGAAACTGCGCAGCCTGGCCGCCGCTTCAAACGTGCGCAGCGCCGTGACCGGAAGGGTGGCAAACATGGAAGACGGCCCTATGCATGAAATGAATTCATCGTAACCAAGGAATCGTCATTTGTCGCGGCGCCTTGACCTGCTTACATTGACGATCAAGCATGAACCACGCATGCCGAATCCAAGGACCCCAACATGAATTCAAATCATCAAGAAAAAAAGCTGCTCATTCTGGTGGGCAGCCCCCGGCGCGACGGCAACAGCGCAGCCCTGGCCGCGGCCGCGCAACGCGGCGCCGACGCGGCCGGCACCGCCACTACCCTGCTGTTCCTGGACGACTACATCCAGGGCTTCCTGCCCGACCTGCGGCACGGGTCCGCCCCCGCCGACCGCTACAGCGAACTGTTCCTGGCGCATTTCCTGCCTGCCGACGGCGTCCTGCTCTGCACGCCGGTGTATTGGTACGGGATGTCCGCGCAGGCCAAGGCGTTCTTCGACCGCTCTTTCACCCATTACGCGGGCTCGGGCCCCGAACCCGAACGGGTCAAGGCCGCCATGACCGGCAAGCGCTTAGGCCTGACGGTCGCGTCCGAGGAGACCTATCCCGGCGCGGCGCTGGGCATCGTGCATCAAGTGCAGGAGTACGCGCGCTACACCCACTCGGACTTTGTCGGCTATGTGCATGGCGCAGGCAACAAGCGCGGAGAAGTCGCGGCGGACCCGCGCCAACCGCTGCTGGCCGCGGAACAGCTGGGCGCCACCTTCTTCACGCGCAAATACTCCGATTACCGGATGGAGACGCCCCGCGCTCACAACGTGTGGGACGCGCCGGCCCGTTGCAGCACGCCGGGGGTGCTGCCGTAGACCTGCTTGAAGACACGGGTCAGGTGCGCTTGATCTGCAAACCCCACCGCATGGGCCGCCTGCGCCAGCGGCAAGCCATCGCGCAACAGCACCCGCGCCCGCGCCACCCGCCAATTGCGCAGCCATGCCTGCGGCGGCAGGCCGTAGCGGCGGGCAAACTGCTTGACGAGCGTCGTGCGATGACGGTCCTGCGCCTGCGCCAGCGCTTCCAGATCCGGCGCGCAGGACGGATCGGCGGCCATGCGTTCGCGCAGCAAGGCGCAGACGTCGGGTGCATCGGCCAAGGTCGGGTGGGCGTCGGCGACGGCGTGCGCGGCCAACAGCCCGAACAAGGCGGCGGAGAGGCGTTCGCGGCGCGCCAAGTCGGCAATCGGGTCCGGCGTCAGTGCGGCCAACCATTGCGCGCACAAGCCCGGCGCCGTAATGACGGGGCCCGGCAATCCCGCGCCGCCGGCGAACAAGGCGCGCGCATGGTCGTCGAACCACTGGGCATCGATGTATGCCATGCGGTACGTCAAGGGCGCGGCCGAGGTGCCGCCGGTATGGACCTGGCCGGGCGCGATCACCACCAGGTCGCCCTCGCTGGCGGCATGGGCCTGGCCATGCACCGTGAAGGCGCAACGGCCGTGTTCGATGGCGCCGATGGACCAGGCGTCGTGGAAATGCGGCGCATAGCGATAGGCGCGCAAGTCCGCGATCAGCACGTCGCCGGGCAGGCCGGCGCCGCAATGCCAGATGAGTCGAGAAGCCGCCATGGTGCCTTCAGGCTGTGGTTAGCTGAAATAGTGCCCGTCCGAAGTCAGCGAACGGGCCAGCAGCCACGCGTTGCGAGGATTCTCCCCCACCCGGCGGATGGCATACGGCCACCAGTCACCGCCGAACGGAAGATAGACCCTGACGTTATAGCCCAAGCCGCGCAGCGCCAGTTGCCAGTCGGGGCGCACGCCATAGAGCATTTCGAATTCGAAGCCATCGGGCGGCCACCCGCGCTCGCGCGCCAGCGTCATGATCGCGCCAGCCAGGCGGTCGTCGTGCGTGCCGAAGACGGGATGGAAACCCGCGTCGCGCGCCTCGCGCGACAGCATGATGGACGCCGCGTCCAGATACGCCTGATCGATGCCCGCGCGACCCGCGTGATCCAGCGCGCGCTCAGGAAACGCGCCTTTCACCAGGCGCAGCGAAGTCCGTTGCCGGATCGCCCACGTCAGGTCTTCTGGCGTGCGCCGGCGCCGCGCCTGCAAAGTCAGGCCGACAGGCAGGCCCGTTTCCTGCAAGCTGCGGTGCAGTGCGCAGGTGCGGTCGCGGATGGCGGCGTCTTCCATGTCCAGCACCATCCAGTCCTGCCCGCCGCGCGCGGCCCCCGACACCGCCGCGGCGATGCGCCGGGCGTTGTCTTCGCCGCGCGCATCGCTGTCCATATAGCCGATGGCGGTGGGATCCACGGAAACGTGCACGTCCAGGCCCGCCCTGCCCAGCGCGTCGCAGGCGCCGATGGCCTGCCCCACGTTGTGCTCGATGGCGGCC
>NZ_DBHKZA010000173.1:0-4037 GCF_057314935.1 Achromobacter sp. | reverse complement strand
CAGCGCGCCTGCTTTGCCATGACCGAGCCCGCGCCAGGCGCCGGTTCCGACCCGTCCATGCTGCGCACCCGCGCCGAACGGCGCGGGCAGCGCTGGGTGCTGAACGGGCACAAGCAGTTCATCAGCGGTGGCGTGGGCGCCGACTTCGCGCTGGTGCTGGCGCAAACGGACGCGGGCGCCACCCTGTTCGTGGTGCCTGCCAACACCCCGGGCTATCGGGTCGTGCGCGATATCGGCATGGTCACGGGTTACCAGATCGGTGGCCACGCCGAGATCGAACTGGACGGCTGCGAAGTCGGCGACGACGCCGTGCTGGGCGAACCCGGCCGCGGCCTGGAATACGCGCAATTGCGGCTGGAGCCTGCCCGCCTGTCGCACTGCATGCGCTACATCGGTCGCGCCCGCCGGGCGCTGGACACCGCGCAGGCCTATGTGGCGCAGCGTGAATCCTTCGGCGCGCGCCTGGCCGATCTGCAGCAGATCCAGGCCATGGTTGCGGATTCGCACATCGACCTGCACGCCAGCCGGCTGATGACGCTGGATTGCGCCCGCCGCATGGACGCCGGCCTGTCGGTGAAGCAGCACAGCGCCATGACCAAGGTCTTCGTGTCCGAAGCCGTAAACCGCGTGGCCGACCGCGCGGTGCAGATGATGGGCGCGTCGGGGCTGTCGGACGACACCCCCGTGGCCATGATCTGGCAGGAAATGCGCCCTTTCCGCATCTATGACGGCGCCAACGAGCTGCATCGCGCCACGCTGGCGCGCCGCCTGCTGGCGCGCGCCTGACCGCTTCCAGGAGCCCCCATGAGCACTCTCGAATTCCACGCTTACCGGCTGCATGCCGGCCAAGCCGGCGAGGCCCCGCAAGGCCGCTTCGACACACTGACGGTAGATCAGTTGTCCGCTGGCGACACCTTGATCAAGGTGGCCTACGCCGGCCTGAACTACAAGGATGCGCTGGCCCAAGCCGGACGCGGCAACGTCGTCCGCGACTATCCGCGCATCGGCGGCATCGACCTCTCGGGGACCGTCGTGCATTCGGCGGACCCGGCCCTGCCCCCCGGACAGGAAGTCGTGGTGCACGGCTTTGGCATCGGCGTGGATTGCGACGGCGGTTACGCGGAGTACGCGCGCGTGCCACATGATTGGGTGCTGCCCCTGCCGCGCGGCATCAACTTGCGCGAGGCCGCCGTGCTGGGCGCGGCCGGCTACACCGCCGCCCTGTCGCTGCATTGGATGGAGCACTGCGGCCTGACGCCCGAACAGGGCGAAGTGCTTGTGACAGGCGCCACGGGCGGCGTCGCAGGCATCGCCATCGACATCCTCAGCCAACGCGGCTACACGGTGTGCGCCATGTCAGGCAAACCGGAAGCTGGCGACTACCTGCGCTCACTCGGCGCCGCCGAGGTCATTGCGCCCCCCGACTTGTCGGGTCCGCAGAAGCCGCTGATGAGCGCCCGTTGGGCCGGCATCATCGATTCCGTGGGCGGCAAGCTGCTGGCCCACGCCCTGGCCAGCCTGCGGCCCGACGGCGTCGCCGCCGCCTTCGGCAACGCGGGTGGCGCCGACCTGCCCGCCTCGGTCATCCCGTTCATCCTGCGCGGCGTCAAGCTGCTGGGCATCAACGCCAATAGCCCGATGCCGCTGCGCCGCGCGCTGTGGCAAAAGCTGGCCGCCGACTACCGCCCCGCGCGCCTGGACGTTGCCTCGCGCGTGATCGAACCCCGTGACCTGCCCCAGGCATTGGCTGCCATGCTGGAGCGCGGCAGCACCGGCCGCAGCGTCGTGCGCTTTTCCTGAACGCGTCTCGCGCGTTCGCCGAACCTTCTTGCCCAGACCATGACCCAGAATTCCGATTCCTCGCTGACCCGCCTGTTCAACCCGCGCAGCATCGCCATCGTCGGCGCATCCGCCACGCCCGGCAAGATCGGCGCCATGCCCGTCAGCCTGCTGCGCCAGCATGGCTATGACGGCCGCATCCTGCCCATCAACCCGCGTGCCGAATCCATTCAGGGCCTGCCCGCGGCCCCCGACCTGGCCGCACTGGATGGCGAGGCCGATCTGGTCATCCTGGCCGTCCCCGCAGCGCTCGCCGCGCAGGCGCTGGAGCAGGCGCGGCCCGGCCAGGTCGGCGGCGCGGTGGTGTTCACCTCGGGGTTTTCGGAAACGGGCGCGGCCGGCGTCGCGCTGCAGGCGCAGCTGTGCGAAATCGCCCGCGACCGCGGCATCCGGCTGCTGGGCCCCAATTGCCTGGGCTACATGAACGTCCGGCGCAACATCTACGCCACGTTCTCCCCCGCCCCCGCCAACGGCACGGTTGCCCCGGGCGGCATCGGGATGGTGTCGCAAAGCGGCGCGTTCGGCGCCTATGCCTACTGCATGGCGCGCGACCGTGGCTTAGGGCTGTCGCACTGGATCAGCACGGGCAACGAGGCCGACGTCGATGTCGCGGACTGCATTGAATGGCTGGCCCGCGATCCTGACACGCGAGTCATCATGACGTACATGGAAGGCTGCCGCGACGGCGACAAGCTGCGCCGAGCCCTGTCCGCGGCGCGCGACGCTGGCAAGCCTGTCGTCGTCACCAAGATCGGCCGCACCCAGGCCGGCGCGCAGGCCGCCGCCTCGCACACCGCCGCGCTGGCGGGCGACGACGCGGTCTACGACGCCTTGTTCCGTCAATACGGCGCGGTGCGCGCCCGCACCATCGAAGAATTCTTCAACCTGGGCTATGCGCTGGACACCTGGAAGCAACTGCCCCGAGGCAAGCGCCTGGGCATCTTCACGATATCCGGCGGCGTCGGCGCGCTGATGGCAGACGACGCCCAGGACGCAGGGCTGTCGCTGCCCGAACCCGCGGCGGATGCCCAGGCCCGATTGCTGGAACGGGTCCCCTTCGCCAGCGGCCGCAATCCGGTCGACGTCACCGGCCAGGTTGTCTCCGAACCCGGACTGCTGTTGGCCACTGCCGAAGACATGCTGGCCGACGGACGCTATGACGCGCTGGCGGTCTTCCTGGCCGCGGCCGGCTCATCCGAGTCCCTGTGGCCCACCTTCGAAACCTTCGCCCGGGAAATGCACGCGCGCCGGCCCGATGTGCCGCTGGCCATCAGCGCGCTGTTCCCGCCCGAACGCCGCCGCGAACTGGAACGCCTGGGCACGCTGGTGTTCACGGACCCCAGCGCCGCGATCCGGACGATCGGCGCGGTGGCGGGCCTGGCTGCGCAACCGGATGCCAATCCGGATCAGGCCATCCCTTCTGCGCAAACCACAGCGCCGCTGCTGGCGTCCTACAACGAAGTGCAGGCCATGGACGTGCTGCGCCTGGCGGGTCTGCCCGTGCCAGACTGCACGCTGGCTGCCGACGCCGACGCTGCCGCGTGCGCCGCCACCCGACTGGGCGGCCCCGTCGTGATGAAAGTCGTGTCGCCCGACATCCTCCACAAAAGCGATGTGGGCGGCGTAAAGCTGGGCCTGTCCGGCGACGACGTGGTGCGCGGCGCGCATGCCGCCATCCTGGACAGCGTCCGCACCCATCGTCCCGACGCGCGCATCGACGGCGTGCTGGTCGCCCCCATGGCGAAGCGGGGTGTGGAATGCATCGCGGGCGTGCATTGCGACCCCGTGTTCGGGCCGGTCGTCATGTTCGGGCTGGGCGGCGTGTTCGTGGAAGTGCTGAAAGACGTCAGCTTCCGCTTGGCGCCGTTTGGCCGCCAGCAGGCGCTGTCGATGATCCGCGAAATCAAAGGCTATGCATTGCTGCAAGGCGCACGCGGCACGCCGCCGTGCGATATCGAGGCGCTGGCCGATGCGCTGGTCGCGCTGTCGCGCTTCGCCTACGCGCGGCGCAACGAATTCAGTTCGGTCGAGATCAACCCGCTGCTGGCCTTGCCGACAGGCAACGGCGCGCTGGCCCTGGACGCGGTGCTTATTCCCATCGTTTAGCGTGTTTGCGCGTGTTTGATGCGATCCACCGGCCCAAGCGTTCGATCAGCGTGCGCTCGGTGCCGGCGGCGGCTTGCTCCAGGAGGGATGAC
>NZ_DBHKZA010000172.1:0-4064 GCF_057314935.1 Achromobacter sp. | reverse complement strand
GTGCTGAGCAACGGCGTTGCCCGCCTGGCCAATTGAGCAAACCAGAGGTGAACCATGTCTGCACTTGAAGCCCATGCCCGGGAGATGCCCGATCGCATCGCCTACCGCATGATTCCGTCCGGTATCACGGTGACCTGGCGCGAGCTGGAGCTGCGCAGCCGCAAATGCGCCGCGGCCTTGCTGGATGCCGGCCTGCAGGCCGGCGACGGGATTGCAGTATTCCTGGAGAACCATCCGCGGTTCTTCGAACTGCTGTGGGCCGCGCATCGCGTCGGCCTGTACTACACCACCATTAGCAGGCATCTCAAGCGCGAGGAAGCGCGCTACATCATCGAGAATTGCGACGCGCGCGTGCTGTTCTATTCCGGCTGCACGCAGGCCGAAACGGATGCGGACAGCCTGGATGCGCGCGGCGTGCTGCGTGTCTGCATGGACGGCGCGGACGCCGGTGCGATCCAGTACGAGGCCTGGACCGGCCGCTATGCCGACGACGTGGCGTTGCCCGAATCCCCGGAAGGCACGGACTTCCTTTATTCGTCGGGCACCACCGGCCTGCCCAAGGGAATCAAGCGTCCGCTATCGGTCGCCAACCGCTACTTCCGCGTCGGCGACTCGCCCAGCAGCGCCTGGAAGGCGTTCGACCGCGACACCGTCTATCTGTCCACAGCGCCGTTCTATCACGCGGCCCCTGTGCGCTGGAACATGGCGGCGCTGCGCGCCGGCGGCGGTTGCGTCATGATGGAAAAATTCGATGCGGCCGCGGCGCTTGAAGCCATCGCTGCCTTCGGCGTCACGCATTCGCAATGGGTGCCGACCATGTTCATCCGCCTGCTGCGCCTGCCGCAGCAAGAGCGCGCGCGCCACGACCTGTCCACGCTGCGCTACGCGGTGCATGCGGCCGCCCCGTGCCCGGTCGACGTCAAGGAGGCCATGATCGCGTGGTGGGGGCCGATCCTGTACGAGTACTACAGCGGCACGGAACTGGTCGGGCGCACCTCGCTGGGTTCCGAGGAATGGCTGGCGCATCGTGGCTCGGTGGGCAGGCCGGAGTTCGGCCAGGCACACATCATGAGCGAAGACGGGCTGACCGAATTGCCGGCGGGCCAGCCCGGGGTCATCTACTTTTCCGGGGGCGGCTCGTTCGAATACCACAAGGATCCGGACAAGACGCGCGGGGCCTACAACGCGCGGGGCTGGGCCACCTATGGCGATATCGGCTACCTGGACCACGACGGCTATCTGTACCTGACCGACCGCCTGTCCAACATGATCGTGTCGGGCGGCGTCAACATCTATCCCCAGGAAGCGGAAAACCTGCTCTGCACGCATCCCGCGGTGGCCGACGTGGCGGTCGTCGGCGTGCCGAACGACGAGTTCGGCGAAGAGGTCAAGGCGGTCGTGCAGTTGCGCGACCCTGCTGCTGCCAGCGCTGACCTGGCGCAGCAGCTGATCGCCTATTGCCGCGAGCGCATCTCGCCCATCAAGTGCCCGAAGAGCGTGGATTTTTCCAGCGACATGCCGCGTACCGAGACCGGCAAGCTGCTCAAGCGCCTGGTCAAGCAGCGCTACTGGCCCTAGGAGTTCCATCATGACAGATCAGGAGGCAGCATGAACCGGCAACGCAAGCTCTTCTCGGCGGACCACGAATTGTTCCGCGACACGGTGGCGCGCTTCATCGCGGACGAAATCACGCCCCATCACCATCAATGGGAGCAGGACGGACTGGTGCCGCGCGACCTGTGGCGCAAGGCCGGCGCGGCCGGCATCCTGCTGCCCAGCACGCCTGAAGAATATGGCGGGGGCGGCGGGGATTTCCTGCACACCATCATCGTGGTGGAGGAGATCGCCCGCGTGCTGGCTACGGGCGTAACGGGCTTCACCACGCATTCGGACATCGTGGCGCCGTACTTATTGAATTTCGGCACCGAAAGCCAGAAGCGGCGCGATCTGCCCGGCATGGCGCAGGGCGACATCGTGGCGTCTCTCGCCATGACCGAGCCGGGTGCCGGCAGCGACGTCAAGGCGATCCGCACCGCGGCCGCCCGGGCGCAGGGCGGCTACGTCATCAACGGCCAGAAGACCTTCATCACCAACGGCTTCCATGCCGACCGCGTGCTGGTGGTGGCTAAGACGGATCCCGCCGCCGGTTCGCGCGGCATCAGCCTGTTCTGGGTCGACACCGCGACGCCCGGGTTCACGCGCGGGCGGCTGCTGGACAAGGTCGGGCAGAAGGCGCAGGACACGGCCGAACTGTTCTTCCAGGACATGTTCGTGCCGGACGCGGACATGCTGGGAGAGCCGGGGCAGGGCTTCGGCTACCTGATGAAGGAGCTGGTGCGCGAACGGCTGATGATCGCGGTGCGCTGCGCCATGGCGCTGGAGAGCGCGCTGCAATGGACCGTGGACTACACGAAGGAACGCCGTGCCTTCGACAAGGCCTTGATCGACAACCAGTACATCCGATTCAAGCTGGCCGACATCAAGACCCTGGCCGCCGCCACCCGAGCTTTCGTCGACGGCTGCGTGCAGCAGTACCTGGATGGCGAGCTCGACGCCGCAGGCGCCGCCATGGCCAAGCTGTGGGCGTCCGAAGCCACGGGCGCCATCGACGATCTGCTGCAGTTCCATGGCGGCTACGGCTACATGCGCGAGTATCCGATCGCCCGCGCCTACACCGACGTGCGGCCCAACCGGATCTATGGCGGCGCCTCGGAAGTCATGCGCGAGCTGATCGCCCGGGCGCTTTGAACCCCATTTTTCGACATCGACAGGAGCAGATTCCTACATGACCAAGCATCTTTCGAAATCGGTCGCCATCGTCGGCGCCGCCGAATCCGACCTCGGGAAAGTGCCCGGGATGACCTCGCTGGACCTGCAGGCGCAGGCGGCGGCCCGCGCCCTGCGCGATGCGGGATTGAACCTCAAGGACGTCGACGGCGTGTTCGCGCACGTGGACGACAAGTTCGCCGGTCTGCATCTGGCCGAGTATTTGGGCATACGGCCGCGCTACGTGGATTCGACCAGCGTGGGCGGCATGTCCAGCGTCATGCATATCCGCCACGCCATGGCCGCGATCGAGGCCGGAATGTGCGAGGTGGCGCTGGTGGCCTACGGCAGCACCCAACTGTCGGACGGAACGCGCAAGGTGGGCGGCACGCCGGAGGACATGCGCATGCCACGCGGGCAGTTCATCACGCCGTATGGGCAGCTCAGTCCCATCGGCTATTACGCGATGGTGGCGCAACTGCACATGCAACGCTACGGCACCACGCACAAGGATCTGGCCGAAGTGGCGGTGGCGGCGCGAAAATGGGCGCAGCTCAATCCGAAGGCCTACCGGCGCGAGGACACCTCGATCGAGGAAGTCATGGCTTCCAGGATGATCGCCGATCCCTTGCGCCAGCGCGACTGCTGCCTGGTGACAGACGCCGGCGGCGCGGTCATTGTCACGTCAGCCGCGCGCGCTCGCACGCTGAAGCGTCCGCCGGTCTACGTGATGGGCATCGCCGAATCCTTCTCGCACCACTACACGCCTTTCAATACCGCGGACTGGCTGGACACCAATGTGGCGCAGACGGCGGACGTCGCGCTGGAGATGGCCGGCGTCACGCGGGCCGACATCGACGTGGTGCAGATCTACGACCACTTCACGATCGGCGTGATCCAGTCGCTGGAGGAACTGGGCTTCTGCAAGCGTGGCGAGGGCGGGGCCTTCGTGGCGGACGGCCGCCTGGCTCCCGGAGGCGACTTCCCCATCAATACCTCGGGCGGCGGCCTGTCCTACAACCATCCCGGCCAGTTCGGCATGCTGCTGCTGCTCGAAGCGGTGCACCAGTTGCGCAAGGAATGTGGGGAGCGCCAACTGCCCAAGGCAGAACTGGCCCTGGTCCACGCGCCCGGCCTCGTCTTTTCCTGCAACACCACCCTGATTCTCGGAGTCTGACCATGGATCAAGTTCAACGCCCGCTGCCGCAACCGACCCGGATCACCCAGCCCTACTGGGATGCCGCGAAGGAAGGCCGCCTGGTCATCCAGCAATGCGGCTGCTGCAAGGCGCGCCAGTT
>NZ_DBHKZA010000171.1:0-4269 GCF_057314935.1 Achromobacter sp. | reverse complement strand
AGCGCGTTGCCCATGAAGGTGGGGCCGTGCATCAGCGCGTGCGCCGGGTCATCGGACCAGAACGCCTCGAACACCCGGTTGCTGGCCACCGTGGCGGCCAGGGGCAGCGTGCCGCCCGTCAGCGCTTTGGACAAGGTGATGATGTCGGGCCGGATACCGGCCTGCTCGAATGCGAACATCGTGCCCGTGCGCCCGAACCCGGTGAAGATCTCGTCAAAGATCAGCAAGAGCCCGTGGCGGTCCGCCAGCCGGCGCAGACGGCGCAGCACTTCCGGATCATGCAGCAGCATGCCGCCCGCCCCCTGCACCAGGGGTTCGACGAGGATGCCGGCCAGTTGCGGGCCGCGCGTCTCCAGGAATTGGTCCAGCGCCGCCATCGAGGCCTCGTCGCGCGGCAGGTCGACGATGTCATGCTCGGCCAGCATGCCGCGGAACAGGCTGTGCATGCCCTCGTCCGGGTCGCACACGGCCATGGTGCCGAACGTGTCGCCGTGATAGCCGCCGCGAAACGCCAGGAAGCGGCTGCGGCCACGTTCGCCCTGGTTCAACCAGAACTGCACGGCCATCTTCATGGCGACTTCCACCGCCACCGAGCCCGAATCGGTATAGAAGACCCGGTCCAGCCCCGGGCCCAGCAATCCGGCCAGCCGGCGCGCCAGGTTCAGGGCGGGTTCGTGGGTCAGCCCGCCGAACATCACGTGCGGCATGGCCTCCAGCTGCCCGCGCACCGCCTGGGCGATGTGCGGGTGGTTGTAGCCATGGCAAGCCGTCCACCAGGACGCCACGCCGTCGATCAGGCTGCGCCCGTCGGCCAGTTCCAGCCGGCTGCCGTGGCTGCGCACGACCGGCAGCGGCGGCGTGGCCGTCTTCATTTGGGCATAGGGAAGCCAGATATGAGGCTGGCCCTGGGCCACCCAGTCGGGCGTGTGCATGATTGAACTCCGCAAAAACCGGCGGCGGCCCGGCTATTCCGGGAAGGTTTGTCCCCGAAAAGCGCCGCGCGCGCCTCCACTACAATGGCCCGCATTCTACGGCCTGGCGCGGGCGACCCCTGCGCCCGGCCGCTGCCGGAACGATTGATGTCAAAGCTGGATTCCCTGTTTTCCTCCGAGTTGGCCCTGGCCGACACCCGCCGCGTGCGCCGCCGCCTGCGCACCGCCACGGCGGCGCCGCCCGGCCGGATCGTGCTGAACGGCGCGCCTGTGCTGAATTTTTCCAGCAACGACTACCTGGGCCTGTCCAGGCACCCGCTCTTGATCGAGCGTGCCCGGGAATGGGCGGCCCGCCACGGGGCGGGCGCCCAGGCGTCACGCCTGGTCTGCGGCAACCTGGACCTGCACGAGCAGGTGGAAGCCAAGCTGGCGCGCCTGAAAGGCACCGAGGCCGCGCTCGTGCTGGCCTCCGGCTGGCAGGCCAATGCCGCCGTGCTGCCCGCCCTGCTGCGCGCCGCCGCCACCCGGGGCGAGGTCGAGCTGTATGCCGACAAGTTGAACCACGCCAGCCTGCACCATGGTTGCCAGGCGGCCGGCGTGAAGCAGATCCGTTTCCGGCACAACGACCTGGACCACCTGGAGCGTCTGCTTGCAGCCCGGGCCGCAGAGGGGTCGGACAAGCCCGTCTCCCGATTCATCATTACGGAAAGCGTGTTCAGCATGGATGGCGACCGGACCGACGTCGTCCGGCTGGCCGAACTGGCCGATCGCCATCAGGCCTTCGTCTACCTGGACGAAGCCCACGCAACGGGCGTGCTCGGCCCCAACGGCATGGGGCTGGCCGGCTTGGCGCCGGGCCGCATCGACTTGGCGATGGGTACCTTCAGCAAGGCGCTGGGCGGCTTCGGCGCCTACGTGGCGGGATCCCGCGCGCTGTGCGACTACCTGATCAACACGTGCTCGGGATTCATCTACACCACGGCGCTGCCGCCCTCGGTGCTGGGCGCGATGGACGCCGCCCTGGACCTCGTGCCCACACTGGACGCCGAACGCGCCCGGCTGGCGGCGGCCGGCGACCATCTGCGCGCCGCGCTTCAGGGTTTGGGGCTGGACACCGGCGCTTCCTCCACCCAGATCGTGCCTGCCATGGTGGGCGACGAAGGCCGCGCGCTGGCGATGGCCGCCAACCTGGAGCAGCGGGGCCTGCTGGCCGTGGCGATCCGCCCGCCCACCGTGCCCGCCGGCACCAGCCGGCTGCGCGTGACGCTCAGCGCCGCCCACCGCGACGCCGACGTGGCGCAACTGATCGCCGGCTTTGCGGCGGTGCTGGCATGACGGACTCCCGCCCCCTGCCCGTCCGCCCCACGCTGCTGTTCGTCCATGGCTGGGCCTTCGACGCCTCGGTCTGGGCGCCGCTGCGCGCCGAACTGCGCGATTGGCCGCAAGCGGCGGCCGATGCCGGTTACTTCGGGCCGGCGCACCTCCCGACAATCGACGGCCCGGTCATCGCCATCGGCCATTCGATGGGCGTGCTGCGGCTGCTGCGTGGCTTGCCAGCGGATTGCCGCGGACTGGTCTCGATCAACGGCTTCCCGCGCTTTGGCGCCGCGCCGGACTTCGACGCCGGCGTACCGCGCCGCATGCTGGACCGCATGGTCAAGCGCCTGTCGGCAGATCCGACCGCGGTACTGCAAGACTTCCGCCAGCGCTGCGGCGACGCCTCTGCCTTTGGCGAACCGCGGCTGGAAACGCTGGGGCAAGACCTGGAAGCGCTGCGCGACGAAGACCAGCGCGGCGCGCTGGCGGCCCTGCCCGTTCCGCTGCTGATCCTGGCGGGCCAGGCGGACCCGATCGTGTCGGCGGCGATGACGCACGCCGCGTTTGGCGGCCGGGCGGAAGACGAACGGCACGACCGGGAACAGGGCGGCCATCTGTTGCCGGTGACGGACGCGTCATGGTGCGCGCGCCATATCGCCGCGTTCATCACCCGATCGACTCAGGCGGCCTGATTGCCTGGCCTGACTGCACGCACCATGACGCAAGCCCCACGCAAGCCGCAAGTCGCCGCCCGTTTCGGCGCGGCCGCCCACCGCTACGAAGACCATGCGCCCGTCCAGCGCATCACGGCCGAACGCCTGGCCGGCGATATCGCCCGGCTGCTCCTGCCCCCACGCCCCCGCATCCTGGAGATCGGCTGCGGCACCGGCTTGCTGACCCAGGCGCTGGCCCGCCGGCTGGGGCCGGCCGACTGGACGGTCACCGACATCTCGCCGGCGATGCTCGCCGCCTCGCAGCGGGGCCCAGCGCTGCCGGGCACGGCAAGGTTCCAGGTGCTGGACGGCGAATACCCCCATGGTCTTGCAGGCCCCTACGACCTGATCTGCTCCAGCCTGGCCGTCCAATGGTTCACGGACCTGAACGCCGGCCTGGGCCGGCTGGCCGCGCTATTGGCGCCGGGCGGACATCTGGCCGTCGCGACGCTGGCCGACGGCACCTTCGGCGAATGGCGGGCCGCCCATCACGCCACGGGCCTCGTGGCAGCCACGCCACACTACCCTGCCCGCGCCGCCATCCGTCCGGCCATGGGCAATTTGGCCGGTAGCGTCCACAGCGAACGGCTGATACATAATCATCCTGACGGCCTGGCTTTCCTGAAAGGCCTGAAAGGCATCGGCGCCACCACGCCCGCGCCCGGGCGGCCGCCGCTCAGCGCGGCGGCACTGCGCCGCGTGCTGGCGGCATTTGACGAACAAGGAGCCACGGTGACGTATCACCTGGCCTACGGTATGTGGAAAAAAACGACTCAACGCCCCGCCGGGGTTTTCGTGACCGGCACGGACACCGGCATCGGCAAGACATTGGTGTCCGCCATCCTGGCGCGCGCCTGGAATGCCGACTACTGGAAGCCGGTGCAAACCGGCGTGTCCGAAGAACCCGGCGACACCGACACCGTGGCGCAGCTGGCCCAGTTGCCGCCCGAACGCCTGCATTTGCCGGCCTATGTGCTGCAAGCGCCACTGTCGCCCTGGGCCGCCGCCACGCTGGAAGACACCGTGGTCGACGCGACCACCATCGTGCCGCCGACGACCGACGCCCCCTTGATCGTGGAAGGCGCGGGCGGCCTGTACGTGCCCATTGACGACACGCACATGATGATCGACCTGATCGCCCGTCTGGACATGCCGGTGGTGCTGGCCGCGCGCAGCGGCCTGGGCACCATCAACCACACGTTGCTGAGCCTGGAAGCGCTCAAGCGCCGCGGCATCCCCGTGCTGGGCGTCGTCATGAGCGGCCCGCTGTCGGCGGGCAACAAGGAAGCCATTGAACGCTTCGGCGA
>NZ_DBHKZA010000170.1:0-4416 GCF_057314935.1 Achromobacter sp. | reverse complement strand
TCGTGGGCGAAAGCCTGGTGGGCGTGCTGATGGCGGCCATCATCGGCGCGGCGGGCACCGATGCGCCGCTTGCGATTGCGGGCGAGGGCTTCGCGACCGCCGCTTCGTATCTTGGGCTGGCGGTCTTCGTGATGGTGGCGGTGCTGTTCTGGCGCCGCGTGATGCGGCTGGCCTAGTGCCTGGCCGGGAAGGCGGCCTGCCAGCGGCCGGCCTGCCGGCCCGGGGCGCTGCGCGCAGGCGGATCAGGCCGGCTTGAGCAGATCGGACAGCGTGCGCGCAATGACTTTCGTCGCGCGGCGCAGATCTTCCAGCACCACGCGTTCATCATTGCGCTTGGCGTGCGATTCCAGCACCGTGCGGGGACCGGCGCCGTAGATCACGCCGGGGATGCCGGCTTCGGCATACAGGCGCACGTCGGTGTACAACGGGGTGCCCATGGCGGGTATGGGTTCGCCGAAGAGGGCTTCCCCGTGCTTCTGGATGGCGCTGACCAGCGGCTGATTGCCGGGCAGGGGGCGCATCGAGTTGGCCAGCAACAGGCGCTTGATCTCGACCGTGATGCCCGGCGAGGATGCCGCGGCTTCCTGGATGATCCGGCGGATGTCCGCTTCGACTTCGGCGGCGTTTTCTTCGGGGATCATGCGGCGGTCCAGTTTGAAGCTGACCTTGCCGGGCACCACGTTGGTGTTGGTGCCCCCTTCGATGCGGCCGACATTCAGATACGGGTGCGTGATGCCCGGAACGTCGGATGTCACTTGCTGGTACCGCGCGTTCTGCGCATACAACGCATTCAGGATCTTGACCGCGCCTTGCAGCGCGTCTACGCCGCTGGCCGGAATGGCGGCGTGCGCCATCTTGCCGTGCACGGTCACTTCCATTTGCAGGCAGCCGTTGTGCGCCGTCACCACTTCGTAGCTGAAGCCCGCTGCGATCAGCAGGTCGGGCCGGGTCAGGCCCTGGGCCAGCAGCCAGCCCGGCCCGAGCAGGCCGCCGAACTCTTCGTCATACGTGAAGTGCAGCTCGACCGCGCCGTGGCCGGGCTTGGCCACGGCTTCCAGCGCGCGCACCGCGAACGTGAAACTGGCGAAGTCGCTCTTGCTGACGGCCGACGCGCGGCCGTAGAGGCTGCCGTCTTCGACTTCGCCGCCATAGGGGTCGTGCTGCCAGCCGTCGCCCGGGGGCACCACGTCGCCATGCGCATTGAGCGCGATGCGGCGGCCGGGGCCGTACTCGCGCCGCACGATCAGGTTGGTGATGGATTCCAGGCCGTAGTCCTTCACGGCGTCCGCCGGCACCGGATGCGCCTCGGCCTCGAAGCCAAAGTCTTGCAGCAGTTCGGCGGTGCGCACCGCGTGCGGCGCATTGTTGCCGGGCGGCGTGTCAGTGGGCACGCGCACCAGGGCCTGCAGGAAGCGGACTTCCTCGTCAAAGTGGGCGTCAACCCAGGCGTCCAGGCGGTCGTAGTCGGTCATTTTGAATGTGAGGAGTCGTTGGCAAGGTCGTCCAGCAGGCGCTGCATGGCAAACGCGGCAAGCTGGATGTCGTCGCTGGTGGTGGATTCACGGGGGTTGTGGCTGATGCCGGCGTTCTGCCCGCGCACAAACAGCATGGCTTGCGGCATGACCTCGTGCAGCTTCATCGCGTCGTGGCCCGCGCCGCTGGGCATGCGGTAGAGCGGGACGCCCAACGCGTCGACGGCGCGTTCCCAGCGCAGTTGCCACGCGGGATCGCTGGGGGCGGCCGCGGCGCGCATGGTTTCTTCAAGGGTGTAGCGCAAGCCGCGCCGCTGGCAGATGGCGGCCAGCTCGGCCAGCACGTCGTTGACCAGCGCATCGCGTTGCGGGTCGCTGGGGGCGCGCAAGTCCAGGCTGAAGCGGCATTCGCCCGGCACGACGTTGATCGAACCGTTCGGGACTTCAAGCATCCCGATCGTGCCGACGGAGTCACCGTCCTGGGCCGCGCGCCGCTCGACGTACAGCGCCAGTTCGGCCGTGGCCGTGGCGGCGTCGCGGCGCCGGTCCATCGGCGTGGTGCCGGCGTGGCAGGCCATGCCGAATATCTGCACCATGTAGCGCACGCTGCCGTTGATGGACGTGACGATGCCCAGCGGCAGGCCCATTTCGAACAGCACCGGTCCTTGTTCGATATGCACTTCGATAAAGCCCAGGTAGCGCGAGGCATCGCGGCGCAACGCCGGAATATCGTCGATGCGCAGACCCGCCTGCTGCATGGCCTCGCGCATGGTGATGCCTTGCGCGTCTTTCTGATCCAGCCATTCGGGCTTGAAATCGCCGATCAGCGCGCCAGAGCCCAGGAAAGTGGCGCGGTAGCGCTGGCCTTCCTCTTCGGCAAAGCCGATCACTTCCAGGTGGTACGGCAGGCGCCGTCCCTGGCGGTGCAATTCGCGCACGCACGCCATCGGCACGAAGATGCCCAGCCGGCCGTCGTATTTGCCGCCGTTGCGCACGGTGTCGAAATGGCTGCCCGTCATCAGCGTGGGGGCCTCGGCGCGGTCCGCTCGGTAGCGGCCGACCACGTTGCCGACCGCGTCTATGTCGACCTCGTCGAAGCCGCACTCGCGCATCCATTGCGAGATGCGCTGGGCGCAGGCGCGATGGGCGTCGGTCAGGTAGGTGACGGTGAGCTGGCCCTTTTCGGCGTAGCCGGGGTCGCTATGCTGGCTGAGCGTTTCGTGCCAGTCCCAGATGTCGTTGCCTGTCGACAGGTCGATGCCGAAGTCGCCGCCCAACCGGATTTCGGCCATGCGGTGAATGCTGCGCAGCGCTTCCTGGTGTTCGACATCCGGCGGGTTGTCCAGGCGGCGCACGAGCTCGTCGATGATCTGCCGGGGAGTGAGCGGGATGCCGCGCGGGTCGCGCCCGGCGTGGACGAACGGAAAGCCGAAGCGGTCGCTGTAATGCGCGCGCAGCTGCTGAAGGCGCGTCAGCGCGTCGGGGGTGAAATCGGTCACGTCCGACAGTTCCGGCTGGGCGCGGATCAGTGCGAGCCGGGTGTCGGCATCCGCGCTATCGACGACGTGGCGCAACTGGTGCTGCAACTGCGCAAGCGACCGGAAGGGACGCGCCCGCAAGGCCTGGCGGGCGATCCATGGCGATTGCGCATACAGGTTGTCCAGCATGGCCGCGGCCTCGTCGGGGGGGGCGGCGTTAAGTTGTTCCAGGGTTGAAACCATGGTCATTACCCTTAGCGATTCGGCAGATAGGGATGCGTGGCCTTCCAGTGGCGGGCGATGTCCAGCCGGCGGCACACCCACACGCGGTCGTGGCTGGCGACGTGATCCAGGAAACGCTGCAGCGCGGTGATGCGCCCCGGACGCCCCAACAGGCGGCAGTGCATGCCGATGCTGAGCATCTTGGGCGAGTCCTCGCCTTCGGCGTAGAGCACGTCGAAGCTGTCTTTCAGATACTGGAAGAAGGGATCGGCGTGCGAATAGCCCTGGGGCAAGGCGAAACGCATGTCGTTGCAGTCCAGCGTGTAAGGCACGATCAGTTGCGGCACGACGCTGCCATCGGTCTTTTGCACCTGCATCCAGAAGGGCAGGTCGTCGCCGTAATAGTCGCTGTCGTACTCGAAGCCGCCGTCGTCGGCCACCAGGCGGCGGGTGCGCGGGCTGTCGCGCCCCGTGTACCAGCCCAGAGGGCGGGTGCCGGTGAGCCGGGTGATGGCGTCCATGCCCAGATGCATGTGTTCGCGCTCGGTGGCTTCGTCCACGTTCTGATAATGGACCCAGCGCCAGCCGTGGCATGCGATCTCGTGGCCGAGTTCGACGAATGCCGTGGTCAGCTCGGGATGGCGCTGCAACGCCATGCCGACGCCAAAGACCGTCAGCGGCAGCTGCCGCTTTTCGAATTCGCGCAGGATGCGCCACACGCCCGCGCGCGATCCGTATTCATAAATGCCTTCCATGCTGAGGTGGCGATCGGGGTAGCTGGCGGGATTGAACATTTCGGACAGGAACTGTTCAGATCCGGCGTCGCCGTGCAGCACGCTGTTCTCGCCGCCTTCCTCGTAATTCAGCACGAATTGCACGGCGATACGGGCGCGCCCGGGCCATTGCGCGTGCGGCGGGTTCCGGCCGTAGCCGATGAGGTCGCGGGGATAGGCTAGCGTGGAGTCGTAGGTATGCATGAAGAGGGCGGGCAGGGAGCCGGATTCGACAAGCGGGCGCCGCAGGGCGGTCGCGTCATGTTCGGCTAAACAATAGCGGGAAAGCAAGTATCTGTATACAATTTATGTACATAACTGAGGAAAACCATGATGCCGGCTTGCGCTCACACGCATGCCGGCACCCTTCAACGCAGATCGCCCGCGGGCCAGCCCATGGCCCCGAAACCGGCTTCAGCCGTTGCGGTACAAAAAGCTGTAGGCGTTGATCGCCGGCACCCCTCCCAGGTG
>NZ_DBHKZA010000169.1:0-4434 GCF_057314935.1 Achromobacter sp. | reverse complement strand
CCGCGGTGCCCGAACGCGGGTCGATGCCCATGTCCAGCATGCGCTTCTTCACGGCCTCGTCCTGCAGGGTGTCGGTCAGCGCGGCCTGCAGCTTCGCCAGGACCGGAGCCGGGGTGCCCTTGGGCGCCACGAAGCTGAACCAGGCGGTCATGTCGAAGGCGGGGTAGCCCTCTTCGGCCAGCGTCTGCAGTTTCGGCAGCGTCGCCAGCCGCGACGGGCTGGTGATGGCGAAAACCTTGACCTTGCCGGCGTCCGCCTGCGGCATGCCGGTGGCGACCATGTCGAAGAACAGGTCGACGTCGCCGCTGATCAGGGCGGGCAGGGCCTGGGTCGCGCCCTTGAAGGGCACGTGCAGGATGTCGATGCCGGCGCGTTCCTTGAACAGTTCGCCGGCCAGGTGGGACGACGTGCCGGGCCCGAAGGTCGCGAACGTCAGCTTGCCCGGGTTCTGCTTGGCGTAGGCCACGACGTCCTGCGTGCTGTTGAAGGGCCGCTTGGGGCTGGACAGCAGCACCAGCGGGCCGACGCCCACCATGCCGATTGGCGAGAAACTGTCCGGGTCGTAAGGCAGTTCCTTGTACAGATAGCGGTTCGTCACCAGCGTGGAGTTCGTGGCCATCAGGATGGTGTAGCCGTCGGGCTGTTCCCGCGAGACGAACGCCGCCCCGATGGACGTGCCGGCGCCCGCCTTGTTCTCCACGATCATGGGCTGGCCCAGCGTCTTGGCCATGCGTTCGGCCAGGATGCGGGTCAGCACATCGGTGGCGCCGCCGGCCGGGAAGGGCGAGACGACCTTGATCGGCCGGGCCGGATACGTGTCGGCCTGCGCGCCCAGTGCGGCGGCGCTAAGCAATACGGTGGCCAGCAGTTTGATGCTCGTGCGAATCATGTTTTCCCCTTGGAATCGCGTGCGTGAGTGGATCGCCGGGCTTGGCTTGACCGAACCGCGCTGCGGGAAGCATTGCGGGGGCTTGCCAAGTCTCCTTGGATCATTTAAATTCCGTTATATGGAATTTAGTTTTGTTATTCGAAATAAACTATAAAAACGAAGCGAATAGAAATGCAATCTTTTTCTGACACCAAGCGCGTCATCCACGCCGCCACCAAACCCGACGAGACGCTGGAGCTCAGCCAGCCGGCGCGGCGCAAACGCACCGCTGGCGTAGGCGAAGGCGCCAATTCGCCCGACTTCATCACCGCGCTGGCGCGGGGGCTGGACGTGCTGCGGTGTTTTCGCCACGGCGTGACCGCGCTGGGCAACCTGGACCTGGCGCGCCTGACCGGCCTGCCCAAGCCCACCATCAGCCGCATCAGCTACACGCTGACCGAGCTGGGTTACCTGCGCTATCACCCCGACACCGGCAAGTATTCGCCCGGCTATGGCGTGCTGGCGCTGGGCTTTGGCCTGCTGGCAGGGCTGGAGGTACGCGAACTGGCCAAGGCCTCGATGACCGAATTGGCCCGTGACACCGGCGGCGCGGTTGCGCTCGGCGCCTTCGATGGCGACGCCATGACCTATGTCGAAGCCATCCACGGGTCCTCCGCGCTGTACTTGCGGCTGCCCGTCGGCTATCGCGCCAGCCTGGACAGCGCGATGGGCCGAGCGTATCTGGCCAGCCTGCCTGCCAGCGCCTGTGACGAGGTGCTGGCGCGCCTGGGGCCGGCCGCGCCGCCTGTCGACGCCATTGCCCGCGCCCGTCTGGAGCTGCAGGAATCGGGCTGTTGCTTCGCCATTGGCGAGTGGCAATCTGGCATCAACGCCGTCGCCGTGCCGTTCACGTCCATCACGGGCGAAGGCGTCTTCGTGATGAGCTGCGGCGGCCCCGCCAGCCTGTTGCCGGAACCGGACTTGCGTACGCGCGTGGGCCCCGCACTGCGCGCGGCGATCGCGGGTCTTGCCGGGGCGTCGGCCTGATCGTCCGGGCACACGCGGGTCCGGCGTGGCTATCTCGTACAATTCGGAGATTGATCCACCCCTAGCGCCCTCGGAGACCCGTTTGGCCAAACCCACACCAGCCGATCCGCAGATCGACGACCGTCCCTTGCCCCAGGATTTCGAAACGGCCCTGGCCGAATTGGAGTCATTGGTTGCGGCCATGGAAGACGGCTCGTTGCCGCTTGAGCAATCGCTGGCCGCCTACCGGCGCGGCGTCGCGCTCACCCGGGTATGCCAGGACCGCTTGGCGCAGGCCGAACAGCAGGTCAAGGTCCTGGAAGGCGACTTGCTGCGTCCGCTGGATCCGGCGGCGCTGGATGACGAATAAGAACCCGATGAAGCAAACTCAACTCGCTTTCCCGGAGTGGCTGCAGGGCCGTGTGCGGCACGTCGAAGACGTCCTCGACGACCTGATGCCCCCCGCGGATGTGCTGCCTGTCCGTCTCCACGAAGCCATGCGCTACGCCGTCCTGGGCGGCGGCAAGCGCGTGCGCGCCGCGATGGTCTACGCCGCCGGGCAAGCGTGCCCGGTCAGCGGCAGCGTGCTGGCCATCGAAGCGTCGCTGGACCGCGCCGCCGCGGCGGTGGAATTGATCCACGCGTATTCGCTGGTGCATGACGACCTGCCTTGCATGGACGACGATACGCTGCGCCGCGGCCAGCCCACGACGCACGTGAAGTTCGACGAAGCCACTGCCATGCTGGCGGGCGACGCCTTGCAGCCGCTGGCCTTCGATCTGCTGGCCTCGATGCCGATTGCGCCTGCGCTGATCGTGCAGGCCACGCAGTCGCTGGCGCGCGCCGCCGGCAGCCAGGGCATGGCGGGCGGCCAGGCCATCGACCTGCTCAGCGTCGGCCGTTCGCTGTCGCGCGACGACCTCCAGACCATGCACAGCATGAAGACCGGCGCCATGCTGGCCTGCAGCGTTGCGCTGGGCGGCATCGTCGCGGGTGCCAGTTCGGCGTCGCGCCAGGCGCTGGACGCCTACGCGCAAGCAATGGGCCTGGCATTCCAGGTCGTGGACGATATCCTTGACGTGACCGCCGACACGGCCAGCCTGGGCAAGACCCCCGGCAAGGACGCGGCGGAGAACAAGCCGACGTACGTGTCGCTCCTGGGCCTGTCCGAGGCGCGCGCGTTCGCCGACGAATTGCGTGAAGCAGCGCTGGCGGCGCTGGCACCGCTGGGCGATGCCGGCGGACGCTTGGCGCAACTGGCCGACTTCATCGTCCTTCGAGACCGCTGATCCGTGACTAGCCCGGCTTGAATCCACGCCGGGTCAACGAACCCCATAAAAGCATGACGACTGATTTGTTGGACCGCATTCAATCCCCGGCAGACCTCAAGCGCCTGGATCGTCGCGAGCTGAAGAAGCTTGCGGACGAACTGCGCGGCTTCGTGCTGGAGTCGGTATCCAAAACGGGCGGGCACTTGTCGTCCAATCTGGGCACGGTGGAGCTCACGCTGGCGCTGCATCAGGTGTTCGACACGCCGCATGACCGGATCGTCTGGGACGTGGGCCACCAGTCCTACCCGCACAAGATCCTGACAGGACGCCGCGCCGGCATGGCGCGGCTGCGTCAAGAAGGCGGGATCTCGGGCTTTCCCAAACGCAGCGAATCCGAATACGACGCCTTCGGCACCGCACATTCCTCGACGTCAATCTCGGCCGCGCTGGGCATGGCGGTGGCCTCGCGCAACGCCGGCGTGCAGCGCCAACACATCGCTGTCATCGGCGACGGCGCCATGTCGGCCGGCATGGCGTTCGAGGCCATGAACAATGCGGGCGTCACGCCCAACATCAACCTGCTGGTGATCCTGAACGACAACGACATGTCGATCTCGCCGCCGGTGGGGGCGTTGAACCGCTACCTGGCGCGCCTGATGTCGGGCCGCTTCTACGCTGCGGCCAAGAACGTCGGCCGCGCCGTCCTGCAGCACGTGCCGCCGGTGCTTGAGCTGGCGCGTCGTTTCGAAGAGCATGCCAAAGGCATGGTCACGCCGGCCACGCTGTTCGAGGAGTTCGGCTTCAACTACGTCGGCCCCATCGACGGCCACGACCTGGACGCCCTGGTGCCCACCCTGCAGAACCTGAAGGCCCTGCAAGGCCTGCAGTTCCTGCACGTGGTGACCAAGAAGGGGCAGGGCTACAAGCTGGCCGAGGCCGATCCGGTGCTCTATCACGGCCCGGGCAAGTTCGACCCCGCCGTGGGCATCCAGCAATCCAAGGCGCCGGGCAAGCGCACCTTCACCCAGGTGTTCGGTCATTGGCTGTGCGACATGGCCGAGCAGGATTCGCGCCTGGTCGCGGTCACCCCCGCCATGCGCGAAGGCAGCGGGCTGGTGGAATTCGAAAAACGCTTCCCGCTGCGGTATTTTGACGTGGGCATCGCCGAACAGCATGCCGTGACGTTCGCCGCCGGCATCGCCTGCGAAGGGCAAAAGCCCGTCGTCGCCATCTATTCGACCTTCATGCAGCGCGGCTACGACCAGTTCA
>NZ_DBHKZA010000168.1:0-4540 GCF_057314935.1 Achromobacter sp. | reverse complement strand
ACCGCCCACCATGACCCAGGAAATGGCCTTGGCCTTAAGCGCGTCCTCGGCGGTGTCGGCGGCTGCGAAGCGGTAGCTCTGCACATACGCGCCGTAGAAGCCCGCCAGGAAGGTGCCGGCGCAGAAGATCCAGAACGAGGCCAGCATGATGCCCAACGCGGCGATCAGGCCCGAGGCCACGCCGAAGCCGACCCCCACCACGTATCCGTTGCGGCGGCCATGGTGCCGCATGATGAAGGCGGCAGGCAAGGTGCCGATGGCAAGACCCAGGCCGAACAGACTCACGGGCAAGGTGATCCAGGCCGAATTCTTGGCAAGCTGCTGGCCGACCAGCCCACCCAGCGACATCACGATGGGCGCGCTGGCGCCGCCGAGCGCCTGCGCGGCGGTGAGAACGCCGATGTTTCGGCGCGTGATGCTCTGGTCGGTCATGGGCGTCTTTCTTATTCGTTTGTCTGGCCGGAAATATTACACGCATGAATATATATTCAGTTATATGGACATGCGATGCTCACGAACCATCGCGAGCCGGTCCATCCTCGGAAGCCCCGGCGGAAGCAGCACCGTGCAGGGCCAATGCGAGCAGGTGCTCTTTCACCTGGATCAGTTGCTCCATGCGTTCCTCAACACAGGCGAGATGGCCTTGGACAGCCTGCCTTAGCAGCTCAGGTTCCAGGAACCCCTCATGTGCCCAACCCAGTAGGCGGCGCACGTCATCCAGGCCGATTCCCGAGGCACGGTAGTTGCGAATCAGGTGAAGCCGTTCGACATGGGCCGGGCCATAGCGCCGATAGTTGTTGCGTGACCGCTCCGGGGCTTGCAACAGGCCCTCCCGCTCGTAGAACCGAATGTTCTCCGGGGGGGTGCCCGTCAAGCGCGCAAGTTCACCGATCCTCATCCGGTTCTCCGTGCGCAACGATGGGGAACGCCGCCGTTGCGCATAGCCCTTATCCCGGCGACCGGGCGGATGGTTGCCCGGTGGCGCCCGATTGCACCGTGTGCTCAGTCCAGCCGCCACCCAGCGCCTTGTAGAGGTGGATGAGGTTGTTCAGCCGCGTCAGGCGCGTGCGCACCAGGGTCTGCTGCGCACCGTACTGTGTGCGTTGCGCATCGAGCAAGGTGAGGTTGTCGTCCACGCCTTCCTGGAAGCGTTGCTCGGCTAGTTGGTAGGCTTTCTGGCTAGCCGCTACCAGGAGCTGCTCCGAGCGGATCTGCTCATCAAGCGTGCGCTTGCCCGCCAAGCCGTCAGCCACCTCAGCAAAGGCCGCCTGGATAGACTTCTCGTAGTTGGCGATTTCGATCCTCTTTTGTACCTGTGCCACGTCCAGATTGGCTCGCAACGCGCCGCCGCGGAAGATGGGCAGCGTGATCTGCGGCAGGAAGCTCCAGGCCCGCGAGCCCGAATCGAACAGGCCGTCCAGCGAAGCGCTGGCCGTGCCCGCCGAGCCCGTGAGGCTAATCGTCGGGAAGAACGCGGCCCGCGCCGCGCCGATGTTGGCGTTGGCGCCGATCAGCATCTGCTCGGCGGCGCGGATGTCCGGCCGACGCGCGAGCAGTTCGGACGGCAGGCCGCTCGGCAGGTCGGTCGGCACGATGTCGTCCGGCAGCGCCACGGCCTCGTCAAGCTGCCGGGACAGCTCCGGCGTCAGCGGCTGGCCCAGCAGCAGCACCAGCGCGTTGCGGTCCTTGGCCGCCTGCCGCGTGTAGGCGGCGCGGTTGGCCTCGGCGGTGCGCAGCGCGATCTCCGCGCGGCGCAGGTCGAGCTGCGTGGAATTTCCCGCTTCCACCAGTTGGGTGGTCAGGTCATAGGAGCGCTTCTGTGTGGCGAGGGTGTCGCTCGTCAGGCGCAGCAGTTCCTGGTCGGCGCGCAGCGTGAGGTAGGCGCTGGCCACCTCGGACACCAGGCTCATCTGCGTGGCGATGCGGGTCTCGTCGAGGGCCAGGTAGGACGCCAGCGCCCGGTCGTTGAGGCTGCGGATGCGGCCCCACAGGTCCAGCTCCCAGGCGGCCGTCACCCCGGCCACGTCGTAGCGCCGGAGCACGTCGCTTTGCCCCGTGGTACTGAGGTCGGCCGGTACGCGCTCTGACGCGCCGCGGGCGGAAACGCCCAGGTTCGGCAGCATCTCGGCACGCTGGATACGGTACAGCGCCTGAGCCGCCTCCACGTTGAGCGCGGCTTTGTGCATGTCGCGGTTGTTCTCCAGCGAAATGCCGATCAACTGCTGCAGCAGCGGGTCGCGGAAGAAGTCCCGCCAACCGATCTCGGCCGTGATCGCGTCGTCGGGCGTCGCGGCCGCCAGTTCCACATAGGCCGCGCCCGAGGGATAGGCCGTGTCGATCGGCGCTGCGGGCCGGTCATACTTCGGTGCCATGGAGCAGCCAGCCAGCGCCGCCGCGAGGGCGAGCGGCGCCAGCGTCCTGGCGGGTCGTGTGAATGCGAAAGATGTTTTCATGTCGTATGTCCTCCTGGCCGTCATGCGTGCTGGTCGGTCATGCCGCCACGGGCATGGCGCGCTTCGCGGCGCAGCGCCAGCTTGCGCACCACAACGTAGAACACCGGCGTCAGCACCAGGCCGAATACCGTCACGCCCAGCATGCCGGCGAACACCGCGATGCCCATGGCGTGGCGCATCTCGGCGCCCGCACCGCTGGCCAGCACCAGCGGCACCACGCCAGCGATGAAGGCGAACGACGTCATCAAGATCGGGCGCAGCCGCAAGCGCGCGGCTTCGAGCACGGCTGCCAGCGGATCGGCCCCTTCGCTTTCCTTCGCGCGGGCGAACTCCACGATCAGGATCGCGTTCTTGGCAGCCAGGCCGACCAGCACCACGAAACCGATCTGCGTGAAGATGTTGTTGTCGCCCCCAGAGAGCCAGACGCCGGCGATCGCCGAGAGCAGCGCCATGGGTGCAATCAGCAGCACAGCGAACGGCAGCGACCAACTGTTGTACTGGGCCGCCAGGAACAGGAAGGCGAGCAGCACCGCCAGCGCGAAGATGTAGATCGCCGTGTTGCCAACCCGTTTTTCCTGGAAAGTCAGGTCCGTCCATTCGTAGGTCATACCGTCCGGCAGCGATTCGCTCACGATCTTCTCAATCGCGGCGGTGGCCTGGCCGGACGAGTAGCCCGGCGCTGGCCCGCCGCTGATGTCGGCCGAGGGAAAGCCGTTGTAATGCATCACCCGGTCGGGGCCGGAACTGCGCTCGATGGTCGCGATCGCGCTCAGCGGGATCATGTCGCCCGCTGCATTGCGCACCTTGAGCATGCCTATGTCCTCAGCCTGCATGCGGAACTGCGCATCGGCCTGGGCCATGACCCGGTAGGTGCGACCGAAGCGGTTGAAGTCGTTGACGTAGAGCGAGCCAAGGTTGACCTGCAGGGTGTCGAACACCTCGGTCAGCGATACGCCCTGCGACTTGGCCTTCACCCGGTCGATGTCCACCTGCAACTGCGGCGCATTGGTCTGGAAGCTGGCGAGCATGTTCGCCAGCTCGGGCGCCTGCATGGCCTTGCCCATGATCTGGCCCTGTGCCTGCGCAAGCGCCTCGGGACCCAGGCCCGCCCGGTCCTCGATCTGCAGCTTGAAGCCGCCCATCGAACCCAGGCCCGGCACCGGCGGCGGCGGGAAGATGCCAACGAAGCCGTCCGGGATCTGGCTGAACTTGCCCATGAGCTTGCCCTGGATGGCGAAGGCCGACAGCGACGGGTCCTTGCGCTCATCGAAGGGCTTGAGCATGGCGAACATCAGCGCGGTGTTCGGCTGGTTCACCGGTCCATTGACCGACAGGCCCGGGAAGGCCACCACGCTCTCGACGCCCGGCTCAGCCAGTGCGATCTTGGTCATCTCCTTGACGACCGCCTCGGTGCGATCCAGCGAGGCGCCGGTCGGAAGCTGGGCGATGCCCACGAGGTAGTACTTGTCCTGGGCGGGCACGAAGCCCGCAGGCACCTTGTGGAAGCCCAGCCAGGTCAGGCCCAGGAAGCCGACGTAGAGCAGCAGCACGATGGCGCTGCCGCGCACCGCGCGGCGCACGCCCCCGACGTAGGAATTCGAGGCGCGGTCGAAGAAGCTGTTGAAGCGGCGGAAGAAGCCGCCGAACACGCCATCGATGATGCGCGTGACGCGATCGGGCTTGGCCGCGCCGTGGTGCGGCTTGAGCAGGATGGCGGCCAGCGCTGGCGACAGCGTAAGCGAGTTGATCGCCGACAGGATGGTCGAGAACGCGATGGTCAGCGCGAACTGGCGATAGAACTCGCCCTGCAGCCCCGACAGGAACGCCGAGGGGATGAAGACCGCTGCCAGCACCGAGGTGATGGCCAGGATCGGGCCAGTCACTTCATCCATCGCCTTGCGCGCCGCATCCTTGGGCGATTCGCCCAGCGCCATGTGGCGCTCCACGTTCTCCACCACCACGATGGCGTCATCCACCACGATGCCGATGGAGAGCACGAGGCCAAACAGCGACAGCGTGTTCAGCGAGAAGCCGAACATGTGCATCACCGCGAACGTGCCGACCAGCGAGACCGGCACGGCGATCAG
>NZ_DBHKZA010000167.1:0-4596 GCF_057314935.1 Achromobacter sp. | reverse complement strand
TCATGAGCGGCCCGCTGTCGGCGGGCAACAAGGAAGCCATTGAACGCTTCGGCGACGTGCGCGTGCTGGCCGAAATCCCGCCCCTGTCCAAAGTGGACGCCGCCGCCGTCGACGCGCTGGCGCGGACCATCCCTGCGCTGGACGAATGCCTGGCGGCATTGGGCGGGGCGCCGGCGGTGACGGGTTAGACGTCGGGCCTCATCCCAGCGCTCCCCGTTCCCGCAACGCCGCCACCCGTTCTGCCGATATCCCCGCCTCCGCCAGCACCGCTTCGCTATGTTCTCCGAAGGCGGGCGCGGCGCGGGGGGCTTCCGTCTGGCTACGGCCGAACTTGATGGCCTGGGCGAATCCGCGATAGCTGCCCACCACGGGATGCGTGAACGTCGTGACCATGTTTTCGGCCTGCACTTGCGGGAAGTCGAACATGTCTTCTACGCCGCGCGCGGCGGCGCAAGGCACCTCTTCGCCGAACCAGGCTTCCCATTCCAGCGCCGTGCGCGCGCGCAGCGCGGCGTGCAGGCGGGGCACGATCTCGTCGCGGTGTTCAGCGCGTTTGCGCACCGAGTCATAGCGGTCGTCGGCGGCAAGCTCGGGCAGGCCGGTCTTGGCGCACAGCGCCTGCCAGAAATGCGGCGTATTGGCCGAGATGTACAGATACCCCTCGCCGGTGGGATGGATGCCCGTGATGCCGCCCGAGCGCATGTCGCGCCCGATGTCGCGCGGTTCGCCTTCGGCCCAGACCAGTCTTGCCGACTGCAAGGCCAGCGCGCTGCGCAACAGCGATACGCCCACGAACTGGCCGCGACCGCTGCGTTCGCGCTCATACAGCGCGGATGCCACGCCCGCCGCCACCATGGACGAGGCATAGTAGTCCACCACCGATCCGTACAGGATCTCGGGCGGCCCCTCGGCCTTGCCCTGCAGGGCGCACATGCCCGTCATCGTCTGCAGCACCTGGTCGTAGCCCGCCTTGTCCTTCAACGGACCCGTTTCGCCATAGCCCGTGACGGCGCAGTAAATCAGGCGCGCGTTGATCTCGGCCAATTGCTCATAGGCGATGCCCAGGCGTGCCGGCACGCTGGGCCGGAAGTTGTGCACCAGCACGTCCGCCTGGCTCGCCAGTTCATGCAGCACGGCTAGCGCTTGCGGGTTCTTCAGGTCCAGTACCAGTCCGCGTTTGCCGCGGTTCACGCCCAGGAAAGCGCGGCTCTCGGCCGCCAGCGTGGACGGGTACTTGCGCAGGTTGTCGCCGCCGGGAGGCTCGACCTTGATGACGTCGGCCCCCTGATCTGCCAGCAACGCGCAGCCATAGGGCCCGGCGATGTAGGCGCTGAGGTCCAGCACGCGCACGCCAGCCAGCGGCCCGCCCGTCGATTGCATGGCGGGGGCCATCATGGCGCCTCCGCCGCATTGGCGATGTTCGCGGCATCGGCGAGGCCCAGCTCGGCCGCCGCGCGCAACACCGCTTCCGCGCGGCGCAGGAACGGCCCGTCGATCATCCGGCCGTCCACCACGAATGCCGCCACGCCCTTGGCCGACGCTTGCCGCGCGGCCTGCACCACGCGGCCCGCATGCGCAATCTCGTCATCCGTCGGACGGAACGCCGCGTTGGCCAGCGGCACCTGGCGCGGATGGATGCAGCTTTTGCCGAGATACCCCAGGCTGCGGGCCAGTTCCGCCTCGGCGCGGTAGCCGGCTTCGTCCTCGATATTGGCGAAGGCGGAGTCATAGGCGAACACGCCTGCCTCGGCCGCCGCCAGGCGCAACGCGAACATGGCTTGCTGCACCGCCACCGGCGCGCGGCGGGCGATGCCCGCGGGTTCGAAGAGATCGCCCAACCCCAACTGCAAGCCCGCCACGCTGGGATGCGCCGCCGCCAGGCGGGCCGCCCGGCGCAGCGCGCGCGGCGACTCGATGTTCAGCAGCAGCCCGACCGGTTCGTCCACGCCGTTGGCGCGGCGCGCCTGTTCGACCGCGCTGGCCGCCGCCACGACGTCGGCCTCGCGCTCCGCCTTGGGCAGGTTCACCAGATGCAATCCCGGCCGCACCACGGCCTGCACGTCCGCATGGAAATGCCCGGAATCCAACGCATTGACGCGCACGATCAGCGTCTTGCCGGACGCGGCGGCTTCGGGCGCGGCCAGCATGCGGCCCAGATGGCCGCGTGCTTCGTCCTTGCGCAACGGCGCTACCGCGTCCTCCAGGTCGAAGGACAAGGCGTCGGCGGCGCCCGCCAGCGCCTTGGCGAACAACTCGGGGCGCGATCCGGGTACGAACAGTTTGCTTCTCATGCTTGCACTCAGGGAAAGAGGGGTTGATGCGGGCCGGCGCTTACTGGATGGAGATGTTGCGGTCGCGCGCCACCTGCTTCCACTTGGCGGCATCGGCCTCGACCAGTTCAGTGAATTGCGGCACGGTCAGCGCGGCCGGCACGGCGCTTTCTTCGGCAAACATGGCGCGCATCTTCTCGTCGTTGACGATGCCGCGGATCTCGGCGTTCAGCTTGTCGACCAGGGGCGCGGGGGTTCCCGCCGGCGCCAGCACCCCCCACCACAGCTCCACCGAATAGCCGGGCTGGCCCTCACCGATGGTGGGCAGCGCCGGATAGAACTGCGACCGTTCGGGCGAGGTCACGGCCAGCACGCGCAGCTTGCCGCCCTTGAGCAGCGAGGCCGTGGATGCGAAGCTGCCGATCACGAAATCAACCCGGCCGCCGGCCAGGTCGTTCAGCGCATGCGACATGCCCTTGTAGGGCACGTGCGTAAACGATGTCTTCTCACCCCCGGCCAGGATTTCGCTGGCCATCTGGTTGACCGAGCCCAAGCCCGCGCTGCCGTAGGTCAGCTTGCCCGGCTCCTTGCGGCCAACGGCCAGCAGGTCGGCCATGGACTGGTAGGGTGAATCCTTGCCCACGACCAGCGCCATCGGGCTGCGCGCCAGCATCGCTACCGGCGCGAAGCTGCGCACGACGTCGTACTTCAGGTTGGTCTGCACGGCCGCATTGGTCGTGAGCGTGGACGACGACAGCATCAGCACGGAGCCATCCTTCGGTGCGCGGGCCACATATTCCGCCCCGATCGCGCCGCCCGCGCCGGGCCGGTTTTCGACGATGACGGTCGTGGACAGGCGCGCGCCCAGCTTTTCGGCCAGCACGCGGGCAAACACGTCGTTGCTGCCGCCCGGCGGGAACGGCACGACCATCGTGATCGTCGCGGGGACGGCGGGCGCCGCCTGCGCCGCAGCCAATCCGGGCGCGCCCAGCGCTACAGTCAGGGCTAAGGCGGGCAATAAGGCGGCACGCAGGCCGGCAAAGGACTTCGTCATTGGGGGTCTCCTCGGTTGCGGTCCGGCGGGCGTCCGACGCCTGCGTGCATGCCGCTTGTCGTTTTGTCTGAAGCGAATACTAGGACGCCCGCCTGATGATATAAAGCGAGGATTCTTAAAACACTACGTGAGGATTTCTGATGAAGATCGAATCTTTCCGTACGCTCAACGCCGTGTTGCGGGGCGGCAGCTTCGCGGCGGGCGCCGCGGACATGAACCTGTCGCCCAGCGCCGTCAGCCTGCAGATGAAGCAGATGGAGGCGTATTTCGGACAGCCCTTGTTCGACCGCTCCGCGTTGCAAGTGCGGCCCAACGCCTTTGCGGCGGAAGTCGATGCCGTCCTGCAGGAGGCGCTGGCGCGCCTGGACGAATTGCGCCGGCGCAGCACGCCCGCGGTCGAAGGCCGGGTCCGGCTGGGCACCATCGAGCCCCTGCAAGTGACGCTGCTGCCCCCGCTGCTGCGCAAGCTGCGCGAACGCTATCCCCTGCTGGACGTGCGGCTGGTGCGGGGACGCGCCACGGAGCTGACCGAAAAGCTGAAGAAAGGCGAGATCGACGCCGCCATCATCACGCAGCCCGAAACCGGCGGGTCCCGCCGCCTGGCCTGGACGCCGCTGTTCAGGGAAACCCTGGTGTTGATCGCACCGCCCGATTCACACGCGACGCGCGTTGCCGACCTGTTCCAACAGTACGAATGGATCCGCTTCGACAAGACCACCATCGGCGGCCGGCTGGCGGCGCGTTATGTCGCGCAGCATGCGCCGCACGCGCGCTGCCGCATCGAAATGCAATCGCTGGCGGCGCTGACGGCGCTGGTTTCCGCCGGGCTGGGCGTATGCGTGCTGCCCGAGCCGGGCCCGAACCTGCTGAACGTGCATCCGGTGCGCGTGTTGCCGCTGGGCAAGCAGGCGCCCTACCGTCAGATCTCGTTCGTATGCCGGCTGACGGACCAGGACAACCGGCTGGTGCAGGCGCTATTGGAAGGCGCGCGTCCGTAACGTGCAAAACGCCGACGGCGCGGCCGAATTCAGGCGCCGCCTTCCAACCGAGCCATGTCGATGAACGCCCGCAACGCCGACGACACGCGGCGCTGCCGCGGGTAATACAGCATGAAGCCTTGGAACGGCGGGCACCAGTCGTCCAGCAGCCGCACCAGCCGGCCCGATGCCACGAGCTCGTTCACGTAGTATTCCGGCACGCTGCCGATCCCGATGCCATCGACCGCGGCGCGCACCTCGGCATGCACGTCGCTTAGCGCGATGCGGCCCGTGA
>NZ_DBHKZA010000166.1:0-4614 GCF_057314935.1 Achromobacter sp. | reverse complement strand
AGGCAGCGGTAGCCTTCCTTCAGGGCCTTGGTGATGCGGCCGTCCAGGACCAGGCCGTAGTCGTACGACAGTTCCGTGCCGCGCGGCAGGTCGCGCAGCGCGACGATGTAGACGCGCTTGCCGTGCTTGCCTTCCTGGGCCTCGCAGTTGGGCTCACAAGAATGGTTGATCCAGCGGGCGTCGTTGCCTTCGTCGCCGCCGTCGATCACGCGGCCGGAGCTGAGCGCGAAGAAGAAGGTGTGGAAGGGATCGTCGGGGTTGGTCGGATGGCGGCGGTCGGCTTCCTTGGCGCTGATGCGCGCGCCGCCGTATTCGATGATGCGCGTGCCCGCGGGGATCTTGCGGGCGGCGAAGACGCCGTTGCCGTGCAGCTTGGAGCGGCGGACGACATGCCAGGGCTTGATCGGGGTGGCTTCGGTGGTCATGGAGGCGTGTTGGCGGCGGTGGTGTGGGGACGGAGAGACGAAATGGGCGTGCAGACGAAACAGAATTATATCGACGCGTGTTTGACAGGATGACAGGCGTATAGTGAGCGCCGCCTTGTTCCTCCGTTGATATTTATCATGATCGTCCGTCCGCGTCCCTCTGCGCTGGCTTTGTTCTTTGTGTTGCGGGGTTCCATCATCCCGCGCATTCTTGCCAGGCTCATCGTCATTACGTTGTTGTCCTGTGTGGTCGTGTGGATGTACCACCGCCAGCTTTTCTCGCCCGCGCACCTGACTGCGGTGCCGTTTTCGTTGTTCGGGCTGGCGCTGTCGGTGTTCATGGGCTTTCGCAACAACGTCTGCTATGACCGCTGGTGGGAAGCGCGCAAGCAATGGGGCGATCTGATCGTGCAGGCGCGTAGCCTGGCGCGCGAAAGCGCGGTGCTGCTGGCGGCCAGCACGGCCAACCCGGTGCAGGAGCGGCTGGTGCGCCGTTGCATCGGTTTCGGGTACGGACTGGCGGCGCGCTTGCGCGGGCAAGACATGGTGGAGGCCGTGCGCCCCTGGGTGCAGCAAGACGAACTGGACACGCTGGCAGGTTGCCGCAATGTGCCGGACGCGCTGCTCATGGCGATCAACCGCGATCTGGCCGCCTGTTTGCGGCGCGGCGAGCTCAGCGACATTCTTTATCAGGGCCTGACCCAGCGCGTGGCGCAATGCGCCGCCATCCAGGCCGCCTGCGAACGCATCAAGTTCACGCCCTGTCCGTTCGCGTATTCGCTGCTGCTGCATCGCACGGCGTGGCTGTTCTGCCTGCTGCTGCCGTTCGGGCTGGTGGGCACGCTGGAATACCTGACGCCCGTGGCGGTGATCATCATCGCCTACACCTTCTTCGGGCTGGACGCGCTGGGCGACGAGCTGGAAGACCCCTTCGGCCTGGAAGAAAACGACCTGCCGCTGTCGGCGCTGGCGCGCGTGATCGAGATCGATCTGCTGGAAGGTCTGGGTGTGCGTCCGCTGCCGGAGGCGGCGGTGCCCGAGGATTTCGTGTTGCGTTGACGGCTGGCTCGCTGGATTTCGTTTCGTGCGCACGGGGAAATCCAGGACGGATTCGGGTTTGCATGTTTGTACAGGATTTTGTACATTTTTCGCTTGCCGCTTCGGCGTCGAGGGCCACGGCGTTCCATCGTCCCCGCCCCGTGTAATTTCACATCGAGAACGACATGAATGTCCTGACTTTTAGCGAGGCGCGAGCCAGCTTGAAGACCGTGATGGACAAGGTCTGCGAGGATCACGACCCCACGGTCATTACGCGTGTCAATGGCGAGCACGTGGTGTTGATGTCCATGGCGGACTACAGCAGCATGCAGGAAACCCTCCATCTCCTCAGCACGGAAGCCAATGCCAATCGCCTGCGCCAGTCCGTCGCCAACATGCGTGCCGGAAAAGTCCGGGTACGGGGTTTGATTGGCGATGAGTCAAAAGAAAGCCAAAGCCAGGAATAAGCAGCTTGCGCAATCGGGTGGGCTTGCCTGGACCAACGAGGGGTGGGAAGACTACATCTGGTGGCAGGAGACAAATCCCAAGGTGGTTCGGGATATCAATCGGCTATTGAAGGAGTGCCTGCGGGATCCCTTTCGTGGCACGGGCAAGCCGGAACCCTTGATGGGCGATCTGACCGGATTCTGGTCTCGCCGAATCACCGACCGTGATCGCCTGGTCTATTGCCCGGACGACGGACGCATCACCGTGGTGATGTGCCGTTTCCACTATAAATAGCCACCTGGCCCCAGTTGCATCACCCCCCCGGCCCCGTCAACGGCAGCATGGTTTCCTTCAGGCGGCGCAGCACGAAGCAGGATTTGCTGTGGCGGATGCCAGGGATGCGGTAGAGCTGTTCGCGCAGCAGGCGTTCGTAGTCGCGAGTGTCGCGCACCGCGATGCGGATGTAATAGTCGTAGTCGCCCGACACCAGAAAGGCCTCCAGCACTTCGGGGATGGCCGCCAGCGCGCGGCCGAACTCGTACAGCGTTTCCTCGCTGTGGCTCTCCAGCGTGACGTGCACGATCACGGTGTCCATGAAGCCCAGGCTGGCCGGGTCGATGTCCACGGTGTAGCCGCGGATCACCCCGGCGCTTTCCATGCGTTTGATGCGGTTCCAGCATGGCGTGGACGACAGGCCCACCGCTGCGCCGATGTCGTTCAGGCTGGCGCGCGCGTTCTCTTGCAGTACCTTCAGAATGGCCAGGTCAAACTTGTCCAGGTTCATTTTCTTTGATTCCTCCAAATCGCAGATAAATTTACTCCGTTTGGCCGGTAATCGTGGAAAAGAAGATAAAAATTCTTCAAGGCTACGAATAAGATAGATAGCATGAACGATCGCCTGCACCCCACCGCCGCCGCCGCGCTTGCCGCCACTGAACCCGCCGTTTCGAACGGCGCGAAGATTCTGCTCGATACGCTGATTGCGCACGGCGTCGACACCGTGTTCGGCTACCCCGGCGGGGCGGTCTTGCCGCTGTACGACGCGCTGTATGCGGAACCGCGCCTGCGCCATGTGCTGGTGCGCCACGAACAGGCGGCCGTGCATGCCGCCGAAGGGTACGCCCGCAGCACCGGCCGCACCGGTGTGGTGTTCGTGACCTCCGGCCCGGGCATGGCCAACACCACCTCGGGCTTGCTGGACGCCATGTGCGATTCGATTCCGGTGCTGTGCGTCAGCGGCCAGGTCTCCACGGCGGCCATCGGCACCGACGCTTTCCAGGAATGCGACGCCATCGGCATCTCGCGCTCCGTGACCAAGTGGAATACCCAGATCCGCGCCGTGGACGACGTGGCCAATGTGGTGTCCCGGGCATTCGAGCTGACCCGCCAGGGCCGCCCCGGCCCCGTGCTGGTGGACTTTCCGAAAGACGTGCAGTTGGCCGTGCCGCGCGATGCGGACGACGACGTGCCCGGGCTGCCCTCGCAGCAAAAGCTGGCCGCGCTGCGTGCGCGCCGCCAGTCGGGCAAGCTGGCGCCCAAGTTGCCGCAGTCGGCGGTGCGCCGCGCGGCCGCGCTGATCGCGCAGGCCAAGCGCCCCATCTTCTACGGCGGCGGCGGGCTGGTGAATGCCGGCCCGGAAGCTTGCGAAGCGTTCGCCGACCTGGTCCGCCATACCGGTGCGCCGTGCACCCTGACGCTGATGGGCCTGGGGGCCTTCCCGGCGTCCAGCCCGCAGTTCGTGGGCATGCTGGGCATGCACGGCACGGTCGAGGCCAACCTGGCCATGCACAACGCCGACCTCGTCGTCTGCATCGGCGCCCGTTTCGACGACCGCATCACCGGCAAAATCTCGGAATTCTGCCCGCATGCGCGCAAGATCCATATCGACATCGACCCGGCGTCGATCAACAAGGTGGTGCGCGTGGACGTGGCGCTGGTGGGCGACTGCCTGCCGCTGGTGCGGGCGCTGCGCGCCGAACTGGGCGATGAACCCCTGGACGCGGCACGCCTGGCGCCCTGGTTCAAGCGCATCGACACGTGGCGCAGCCAGGATTGCCTGGGCTTCACGCCCGCCGCCGACGCGATCCTGCCGCAGCATTTGATGGCGAGTCTGAACGACGCGTTGTCCGGCCGTGATGCCATCGTTTCCACCGATGTGGGCCAGCATCAGATGTGGGCCGCGCAGTATCTGCGTTTCGACAAGCCGAACTGCTGGCTGACCTCGGGCGGCGCGGGCACCATGGGCTACGGCGTGCCGGCCGCGATCGGCGCGCAGGTCGCGCATCCGGACAAGACGGTGGTCTGCGTCAGCGGCGACGCGTCGGTGCTGATGAATATCCAGGAACTGTCCACGGCCATGCAGCACCAGACGCCCGTGAAGGTCGTGCTGTGCAACAACGGCTATATGGGCATGGTGCGCCAGTGGCAGGAGCTGATCCATGGGGGGCGCTATAGCCACAGCTACAACGCGTCCCTGCCCGATTTCGTGGCGCTGGCGCGGGCGTTCGGCTGGGGCGCGGCGCGGGTGGACGATCCGGCGAAGCTGGAGGCCGCGCTGGCCGAGTGCCTGGCGCATGACGGCCCCTACTTCCTGGACGTGGCGGTGTCGGCGCAGGAAAACTGCTTCCCGATGATGCCGGCGGGCCATGGCCACCAGAAGATGATGCTGGCCGAAGGCGTCTGGTATCAGGACGAGACGACCTGA
>NZ_DBHKZA010000165.1:0-4643 GCF_057314935.1 Achromobacter sp. | reverse complement strand
GGGGGGAAGGCTGAGATGGATGAAACCGTAGTCTGGTTTCTTATCGCTTTAACCTCTCGGCACCCCTCACCGCTTTCGCTCAGGATCAGCCGAGCAGTTCCTTGCGAACAATCTCCGCGCCTTCGCTCAGCGCCAGCAACTTGCCTTTAGCAATAGCCCGCGACAACGGCGCCATGCCGCAGTTCGTGCACGGATACAGCTTGTCGGCGTCCACAAACTGCAGCGCCTTCCTCAGCGTATTGGCCACTTCTTCCGGCGTTTCGACCTTGTCGCTGGCCACGTCGATAGCGCCGACCATCACCTTCTTGCCGCGAACCAGTTCAAGCAGATCGATCGGCACGTGCGAGTTGTGGCATTCCAGCGAGATGATGTCGATGTTGGATTGCTGCAGCTTCGGGAACGATTCTTCGTACTGACGCCATTCCGAGCCCAGGGTCTTCTTCCAGTCGGTGTTGGCCTTGATGCCGTAGCCGTAGCAGATGTGCACGGCGGTTTCGCACTTCAGGCCTTCGATGGCGCGTTCCAGGGTGGCGATGCCCCAGTCGTTGACTTCGTCGAAGAACACGTTGAAGGCCGGCTCGTCGAACTGGATGATGTCGACGCCGGCGGCTTCCAGTTCGCGGGCTTCCTGGTTCAGGATCTTGGCGAATTCCCAGGCCAGCTTTTCGCGGCTCTTGTAGTGGGCGTCGTACAGCGTGTCGATCATCGTCATGGGGCCGGGCAGGGCCCATTTGATGGGCTGCTTGGTCTGCTGGCGCAGGAACTTGGCATCTTCAACGAAAACCGGTTTCTGGCGACTCACGGCGCCCACGACGGTCGGCACGCTGGCGTCATAGCGGTCGCGAATCCGGACGGTTTCGCGCTTTTCGAAATCGACGCCATCCAGATGCTCGATGAACGTGGTGACGAAGTGCTGACGGGTTTGCTCGCCATCGCTGACGATATCGATGCCGGCATGTTGTTGTTCTTGCAGCGCCAGGCGCAAGGCGTCTTGCTTGCCCTCGACCAGCTCCTGGTCTTCCAATTTCCATGGCGACCACAGCTTTTCGGGCTGGGCAAGCCAGGAAGGCTTGGGCAGGCTGCCGGCGGTCGAGGTGGGCAGTAGTTTTTTCATGATCTGTAGTCTTGTATGTTTTGAGTGATTAGAGGGCGTAGTTGGCGGCCCAGCTTTCGAGCGTCTTTGCGTAAGGCTTGATGAAGTGCTCTTCCGTGAACTTCCCTTGCTTGACGGCCAGCTGGCTGCGTTCTTCGCGGTCATAGACAATCTGCGTCACCGAGTAATCCTGGTTCTTCAGGCTCGGTTGATAGAGCTTGCCTGCTGCGGAATTGGCGTTGTAGATCTCAGGGCGGTAGATCTTCTGGAACGTTTCCATCGTGCTGATGATGCTGATCAGCTCAAGATTGGTGTAGTGGCCAAGCAGATCGCCCTGGAAGTAAAAGGCCAAGGGCGCGGCACTACCCGGCGGCATGAAATAGCGGACCTGCAAGCCCATTTTTTCGAAGTACTGATCCGTCGGGGAAAATTCATTTTGCTGATATTCAACGCCCAAGATGGGGTGCTGGTTTTCAGTCCGGTGGTAGGTCTTGCTGCTCGACGCGCTGATGCAGATGACAGGCGGCTTGCTGAAGTGCGCTTTGTAGGTGCTTGAATTGACAAAGTGCTTGAACAGCTTGCCGTGCAATTCGCCGAAATTGTCGGGCGTGCTGAAGGTGGGTTTATTGTGGTTGTGTTCCGACAGCAGCACGCTGAAGTCGTAGTCGCGCACATAGGACGAGAAGTTGTTCCCGGTAATGCCCTCGATGCGCTCGTTGTTTTTCCGGTCGACGATATTGGTTTTCAATATCTCAATCAGCGGAAAAGCGTCACTGCCGCCTTCGGCGCCCAGGTGCATTTCAACGGAAATGATGTCGAGTTCGACCGCGTAGCGATCGCCCTTGGGGTTGTCCCAATGCGCCAAGTTGTTGAAACGCCGGTCAATCATCCGCAGGGTGTTGCGCAAATTCTCTTGGCGGCTCGTTCCCCTGGCCAGATTGGCGAAGTTCGTCGTGATGCGCGTACTGTCAGAGGGCTGATAGTTTTCATCAAAAGAAATGCTCTTGATGCGGAATGTGAAATCTTGGCTCATGGTGATTAGGTACGCTGAATTTGCGAAAAAATGCGGGGAATTGAATTGGGTATCGATTGGGGGCAAGGCGCGGGTCATGGCCCGCGAGCCGCATTACTGCGCTAGCCGCCCCGGCGATGCGTGGCGTCCGACTGCTGCCCGTTGGACGCTATCGCCCTTGAAACGGCAAGCGGATTGGCCTTGCTTCAGGCTGCGATCGCCTCTTCCGCGGCGGCAGATAGGGGCTGGCGCATCAATTCGACCAAGGGCAGTGCCCGTTCGACTGCCAGTCTGGCCCGCTCGATCAGGGCTGCGTCCTGCAGACGGTAGTCGGCGAAATCCTTGTCGGTCGCGTAGACGCCCAGCGGCAGCGTGCGTGCCTGGAAGAAGCTGAACAGCGGCCGCAATTGGTGGTCGATCATCAGGGCGTGGCGTTCGCTGCCGCCGTTGGCCGCCAGCAAGACGGGCTTGTCGATCAGGGCGTCCTGATGAATGAAGTCGAAGAAATGCTTGAACAGTCCCGTGTACGAGCCACGGTAGACCGGGGTTGTCACCACGAGGATGTCCGCTTGCTCGACCGCGACTAGTTCCCGCTCCACGGTGGCGGGCAGTTGTGAGCGCCAAACCGCGCCAGCCAATTGCGGCGCGAGCAGGCCCAGTTCGACCAGGTGGGACTCACACGGGACTTCATCGGCGATCAGGTCCAGCAGGTGCTCTGCCAGGGCGGCCGACTTGGAGGGGCGTTGCAGTCCGCCGGAAACGGCTACTAGACGGAGTGGACGTGTCATTTTTGCTTCACATGAATGGATCTACGCGGCGCCGCATCTGCTTTTGTGCAGTTGCAGCAACTGGCCGGAGTCGCATACTAGGTGAGGGGGGTGATGAAGTAAAATGGTTTTATTTCACGAATCCATGAGCGGAAATCATCTGAATGCTTGAGCGCATCCATCTCAGCATCGTCCAGCAGGTCGAAAAGCAAGGGTCGTTGACGGCCGCCGCGGGCGTACTGAACCTGACCCAGTCGGCCCTGAGCCACAGCATGAAGAAGCTGGAGCAGCAACTGGGCACCGACGTCTGGCTGCGCGAAGGTCGAAGCCTGCGCCTGACGCAGGCGGGCCAATACCTGCTGGCGGTGGCCAACCGCGTGCTGCCGCAACTGGATCTGGCCGAAGAGCGCCTGGGCCAGTTCGCGCAGGGCGAGCGCGGCGCGTTGCGCATCGGCATGGAATGCCACCCTTGCTACCAATGGCTGCTCAAGGTCGTTTCGCCCTACCTGGCGGCGTGGCCCGACGTGGATGTGGACGTCAAGCAGAAGTTCCAGTTTGGCGGGATCGGCGCGCTCTTCGGCTACGAGATCGACCTCTTGGTCACGCCCGACCCGCTGTTCAAGCCGGGCCTGAAGTTCGAGCCCGTGTTCGATTACGAACAGGTGCTGGTCGTGCCCAAGGGCCATGCCCTGGCAACGGCCGCGTACGTGAAGCCCCAGCAGTTGACGCAGGAAGTGCTCATCAGCTACCCCGTGGACATCGAGCGCCTGGACATCTACAACCAGTTCCTGTTGCCGGCCGGTGTGACGCCCAAGCGCCACAAAGCCATTGAAACCACCGACATCATGGTGCAAATGGTGGCCAGCGGACGCGGCGTGGCCGCCTTGCCGCGCTGGCTGGTCGAGGAGTACGCGGCCAGGATGGACGTGGTGCCTGTGCGGCTGGGTGCGCGCGGCATCGCGAAACAGATCTTCCTGGGCGCACGCGAGGCGGAAACCGCCATCGACTACGTGCGGGCCTTCATCGAACTGGCCCGCCAGCCGGCCGCTGGCGCCACCTGGGCCCCTGCGCAAGAAGTCACCCGCTGAATCCCACCGTTGAACGTAAACCGCTAGCCGAGCCGTTCGGCGTGCCTGTCATTGATGCCCTTGATTCATCCCAGTTCCCCCAAGTCGCCTGGCCACATCACCGATGCCTATTCATTGGAAGTCAGCGCGAAGGACATTCCAGCGCTGACCGCGGCGGCGCCGCGGATATTGCCGGGGTCGACCGTTTCCATTCCCTACCTGCCGGGCCAGGACGACAACTCGCGACTGGCTGCGGCGCGGGCCGTGCGCGCACTGGGCTTGGTACCCATGCCGCATCTCTCCGCGCGCCGTATCGCGTCGCTTGCCGAGCTGGATTCCTTCGTCACGCGCGCGGTCGCTGAAGCCGGCGTCGAGCGCTGCTTCGTAATCGCCGGAGATCCGTCGACGCCGCTGGGGCCGTTTGCCGACAGTTCCTCGCTGATCGAAACCGGCGTTTTCGAGCGCGCAGGCATCCAGGTTGTCGGCGTAGGCGGGCATCCGGAAGGCCATCCGGTCATGAGCGCGGCCGATCGGTGGGAGGTGCTTGAACGCAAGTGCGACAGCATCGGCAGACGCGGCATGACGCCCCTGATCGTCACGCAGTTTGGATTCGATGCCGACATCGTGCTGGCGTGGTTGACGACGCTACGCGAGCGGGGCATCGAACATCCCGTGCGCGTGGGCGTGCCGGGCCCCGCCGGTAT
>NZ_DBHKZA010000164.1:0-5027 GCF_057314935.1 Achromobacter sp. | reverse complement strand
TTCTCCAAGCGGGGTTTTTCTTTGCGCCGACCGCTTGCGGCCTGCGGTCTTTACAGGCCCAACTGGCCCCACAGGTCGTCCACGCGCTTCTTGACGTCGGCGTCCATCGTGATGGGGGTGCCCCATTCGCGGTGGGTCTCGCCGGGCCACTTGTTCGTGGCGTCCAGGCCCATCTTGCCGCCCAGTCCGGAAACGGGAGAGGCGAAGTCCAGATAGTCGATGGGCGTGTTTTCGACCAGCAGGGTGTCGCGCACGGGATCCATGCGGGTGGTCATCGCCCACACCACTTCCTTCCAGTCGCGCGGGTTGATGTCTTCGTCGACCACCACGATGAACTTGGTGTACATGAACTGGCGCAGGATGCTCCACAGGCCGAACATGACACGCTTGGCATGCCCCGCGTACTGCTTGCGGATCGACACCACGGCCAGCCGATAGCTGCAGCCTTCGGGCGGTAGATAGAAGTCCACGATTTCCGGCAGTTGGCGGCGAAGCAGGGGCACGAAGACTTCGTTGAGCGCCACGCCCAGCACGGCGGGCTCGTCGGGCGGCTTGCCGGTGTAGGTCGAGTGGTAGATAGGGTTGCGGCGCATCGTGATGCGCTCGACCGTGAACACCGGGAACCAGTCCTGCTCGTTGTAGTAGCCGGTGTGGTCGCCATACGGGCCTTCCAGCGCCATTTCGTAGTCGCTGTTGGGCGGCGGGTTGACGCCCTCGGGCACCACGGGTTTCACGGCGCGCGGGTCGGACGACGGCAGCAGGTGGCCTTCCAGCACGATTTCGGCCCACGCGGGCACCGACAGGTTGCTGCCCAGCGCCTGCGCCACTTCCGTGCGCGAACCGCGCAGCAGGCCGGCGAACTGGTATTCGGACAGGCTGTCGGGCACCGGGGTGACGGCGCCCAGCGTGGTGGCGGGGTCGGCGCCCAATGCGACGGCGATGGGGAAGGGCGTGCCGGGGTTGGCCAGCGCGTGGTCGCGGAAGTCCAGCGCGCCGCCGCGGTGCGACAGCCAGCGCATGATCAGCTTGTTCGGCCCCAGCAGTTGCTGGCGGTAGATGCCCAGGTTCTGCCGCTTGGCATTGGGGCCGCGCGTGATCACCAGGCCCCAGGTCAAGAGCGGGGCCACGTCGCCGGGCCAGCAGGTCTGGATCGGCAGGCGGGTCAGGTCCACGTCCTTGCCTTCCCAGACCACTTCCTGGCAGGCCGGGCTTTTGACGTTCTTGGGGCTCATGTCCCACAGGGCGGCCTTCAGCATCGATACCTTGGCCAGCGCGTCGCGCAAACCCTTGGGCGCTTCGGGTTCGCGCAGGGATGCCAGCAATTCGCCGATGTCGCGCAGGGCGCTGACGTTGTCGGCGCCCATGCCGCGGGCCACGCGAGACGGCGTGCCGAACAAGTTGGTAAGCACCGGCATCTGTGCCGGCTTGCCGTCATGCTGGGCTTTTTCGAACAGCAGGGCCGGTCCCTCGGCACGCAGGACGCGGTCGGAAATTTCGGTCATTTCCAGCCGGGTGGACACCGGCGCGGCAATGCGTTTCAGGTCGCCCATCCGTTCAAGTTGGGCGAGGAAGTCTCTAAGGTCGCGGTATTTCACTACAGATCCCAGCGATTTGGTTACATTTTGGGGTGAAAGAGAGGTTAACATTGACTCCCTCTTTTTCACGCAGGAGGTTTTTATGCCCGATGCGTCAGTGGCCAGCCTGTTCAGGAACATGGCCCAAGGAGTGCACGAATATCTTGCCGAGTCCTTGCGTATCTGCTCAGTCTATCTGGGCATCGCGGTGATTGTGACGGTAAGCATGGGATTTGCCCTGCCTGGTTTGCGCGATCAGGCATTGCAAGTGCACAAAGCCTTGTTGACCGCCCTAGCGCCTTCATCCATGCAATCCGGCACCGACTCCGAAATCGGTACCGAATTAGGTTCCGACACTGCGTCGGCAATTGCCATGGCCGTTCCAACCGCTCCCGCCAGCAATGCCACCGGCATGCTGGGGCCAGCCCGCGTCGCGCCTCCGGCACCGCAGAAACCCGCCACGGTGGCGACCGGTCCGCAGGCCGAAGCATTGCGCAACTATATCTCGCGCAAATACAAGGTGGCGTATGACGCCACCGGTCCGCTGTTGAACACCGTGTACAAGGTCAGCCGCGACAAGCAGCTTGACCCGCTGCTGGTCTTGGCCGTGATCGCCATCGAGTCCCGCTACAACCCCCTGGCCGAAAGCCATGTGGGGGCGCAGGGGCTGATGCAGGTCATGACCAGCGTGCACCAGGACAAGTTCGACGCCGTCGGCAAGACGGCGCTGGACCCGGTCGCCAATATCGGCGTCGGGGCCACGATCTTGCGCGACTGCATCAACCGCCGCGGTTCCATCGATGGCGGCCTGGCCTGCTACGTGGGATCCACGGGGCCGGACGACAACGGCTACGGCGCCAAGGTGCAGGCTGAACGCCGGCGCCTGGCGCTGGCGTCAGGCATTGCACTGGCCCGGGACTGATCCCGCGCCTATTCTTGGCAGCAAAGCAGGACCACAACGCGCGCGCCATCGGGGCGCGCGTTGTTTTTGGCTTAGCGCTGCAGCCATTTGCCCATGCGGGCGACCGCCTCTTCCAGCCGGTCCAGGCCGGTGGCGTAGGAAAAACGCATGGTGTGCCCGCCGTGGGCGGGTCCGAAGTCCAGCCCCGGCACGGCGGCAACGCCGGCTTCCAGCAGCAGGCGCTGCGAGAACGTGCCGCTGTCCATGCCCAGGTTGCTGATATCGGCATAGATGTAGAACGCGCCGTCCGGTTTGACCGGCACCTGGATGCCCAGCCGTTCGAACTCGGGCAGCAGGTAGTCGCGGCGTTGCTTGAACGCTTCGCGGCGGTGCTCGAAAGTCTTCATTGCCTGCTCCGTGAAGCAGGCCAGGGCGCCATGCTGGGCCAGGGTCGGCGCGCAGATCTGCAAGCTGGCGGCGATCTTCTCCACCGGGGCCACCATGTCCTCGGGCACGATCATCCAGCCCAGGCGCCAGCCCGTCATGTGGAAATACTTCGAAAAGCTGTTGATGACGATGACGTCGTCGTCCAGGGTCAGCGCGGAGCGGGGCTCGCCCTCGTAAGAGAGGCCAAGGTAGATTTCGTCGACGATGGCGAAGCCGCCGCGCGCGCGGACCTCACCCAGCAGGTCGGCCAGTTCGCCAGGGGCGATCGACGTGCCGGTGGGGTTGCTGGGCGAGGCCACCATGACGCCTTGCGTGGCCGGGCCCCAGTGCTGGGCCACATCCTGGGCCGACAACTGGAAGCGCTTTTGCGCCGAACTGGGGATCAGCCGCGGCACGCCGCCTGCCGCCAGCACGAAATTGCTGTTGGCGGGGTAGGAGGGGTCCGGCATCAGCACTTCGCCGCCGTTGTTGACCAGCGCGGCGCAGGCCAGCGTCAGGGCGCCGGAGGCGCCTGCCGTGACGATCACGCGGGCCGGATTGATCGTGGCGCCGAATTTGTCATGGTAGAACTGCGCAATGGCTTCGCGCAGCGGCGTCAGGCCGGCCGGCGGGCTGTAGCCGCTCAGGCCGGCGCGGGCGGCGCGTTCCAGCGCTTCCACGACCTGAGGGGGCGCGGTAAAGTCCGGTTCGCCGATGCCCAGGCTGATAATGTCCTTGCCAGCCGCCTGCAGCGCTTGACCCTGCTTGAAGAGTTCCACTGCGTGGAAAGTCAGAAAATCGTGGGTGCGCGTGGCGAGGCGAGGCATTGGATTCTCGAAAGCGTTTTGTAGCGGAAAAAGGAATTGTAGTCATGCAGCCATCCCGGCGCGCTTTCCTGCTTGGCCGCAGGCCGGTCCAGACCCCATGGGCGGCCTTCATGCAGCGTCTGAAGCTGCTGTGCCAGGGGCAGGTCCAGGATCTGGGTGAAGACGGGCCCGGCGGGGCGCAGGCCATTTTGACCCCGTCGCGCGACGCCGATGTCGCGCATGCGCGCACGCTGTGCGCGGAGTACCGCATTGTCATGACGCTGGAAGGCGCGACCGGGCCTTACGCGCCGGGCGCGGGCCCGCGCCTGCGGATCGACCCTTCGTCCATGACGGGGCTGGCCCGATTGGCCGGGGAGACACCGCGCTGGCGGGCGCAGCCGGGCGTGCCGCTGGCGGCGCTGACCCAGGCCGGACTGCGGCAATTTGATGGCTTTCCCGGTGCCATGACATTGGCGGAATGGCTGGCGGCGCCGGCGCCGTGGCCTGCGGGGCGATGCGCAGCGTCGGGCGTGCTGTCGGTGGAGGTGATGCTGGCTGACGGCATCGAGGAATCCCTGGGACCGTTCGGCGAAGCCGACGTGCAGCCGCTGCGCTCGGCCACGGTGCAAAGCCTGGTGCCCGAGCTGTTCAAGCTGGCGTCGGGCGGCGACGCCTTCGCGACCCACGACGGTTACCACTGGCTGGGCCGCTACCGGCTGGACGCCCTGAAGCCCGAAGCGCCGGCCACCGTGAACCTGGCGCACCTGCTGCTGGGGCACGGCGGTACGCTGGCCTGGGTGCAAGGCGTGACGCTGACCGATGCGCCGGCCTTCGCGGCGACGGGCCCGCAGGCCGAATCGCCCGGGCTGGCGACGGCCCGGCTGGACGGGCGCGTCAAGGCGCTGTTCGACCCCGATGGTCGTTTTCCCTTATTCCTGCCTCGTGAATCCTGACATCATTTCAGCTTGCTGTAAGATTTCGCCGCTCGTCCCCAATAAGAGGAAAGGCGTCGCGGACGTATCGCGCCGCCCGCCATGGGAATAGAATTCCTCCCTCTTTCCGTGTCTCACCTAATTAGCCAGTAGCCGCCCTATGGATGCCAACCTTCGCAAAGCCGCCCTTGAATATCACGAGCATGGGCGCCCCGGCAAAATATCGGTCACGCCGACCAAGCAGCTGACCAACCAGCGCGATCTGGCGCTGGCCTACTCGCCGGGCGTGGCGGCGGCCTGTGAGGAGATCGTGGCCGATCCGGCCAATGTGTTCCGCTACACCGCGCGCGGCAACCTGGTGGGCGTGATCACCAACGGCACCGCGGTG
>NZ_DBHKZA010000163.1:0-5147 GCF_057314935.1 Achromobacter sp. | reverse complement strand
GCATATTCATGCTTCACTTCGCCCAGGATCCGCACGCCCAGGCCGGGGCCGGGGAACGGGTGGCGGTAGACCATCTGCGGCGGCAGGCCCAAGGCCACGCCCAGTTCGCGGACTTCGTCCTTGAACAGTTCGCGCAGCGGCTCCAGCAGTTGCAGGTTCAGCGTGTCCGGCAGGCCGCCCACGTTGTGGTGCGACTTGATGGAGGTGGCTTTGCCCGTCTTGGCGCCAGCGGATTCGATGACGTCGGGGTAGATCGTGCCCTGGGCCAGCCATTTAGCGCTTTGCTGCTTGCCGGCTTGTTCCTGGAACACTTCGACGAATTCGCGGCCGATGATCTTGCGCTTGGCTTCCGGGTCGGCGACGCCGGACAGCTTGCCCATGAATTGCGCAGTGGCGTCGACGTGAATGATCTTCACGCCCATGTTTTCGGCGAAGGTCTGCATGACCTGCTTGCCTTCGTCCAGGCGCAGCAGGCCGTGGTCGACGAACACGCAGGTAAGCTGGTCGCCGATGGCCTTGTGGATCAGCGCAGCGGCAACGGAGGAATCCACGCCGCCGGACAGGCCCAGGATGACTTCGTCGGTGCCGACTTGCTCGCGGATGCGGGCAACGGCTTCGGAGACGTAGTCGGGCATGTTCCAGTCGCCCTGGCATTCGCAGATCTCGTTCACGAAGCGGGCCAGCATGGCCTTGCCTTGGACGGTGTGCGTGACTTCGGGGTGGAACTGGACGGCGTAGAAGCGGCGGTCTTCGTCGGCCATGCCGGCGATGGGGCACGACGGCGTGGACGCCATGATCTTGAAGCCCGGGGGCAGTTCGGTGACCTTGTCGCCGTGGCTCATCCAGACCTTCAACATGCCGTGGCCTTCAGGCGTGGTGAAGTCAGCCAGGCCGTCCAGCAGCTTGGTGTGGCCGTGAGCGCGGACTTCGGCGTAGCCGAATTCGCGGTGGTCCGAGAAGCTGACCACGCCGCCCAGTTGCTGCGCCATGGACTGCATGCCGTAGCAGATGCCCAGCACGGGCACGCCCAGCTCGAACACGGCGTGCGGCACGCGCATGGAGCCTTCTTCGTAGGCGGAGGCGTGGCTGCCCGACAGGATGATGCCCTTCAGGCCTTGCGCCATCTGTTCACGCACGAAGGCGTCGTCGACGTCGCCGGGGTGGACTTCAGAATAGACGCCGGCTTCGCGCACGCGGCGGGCGATCAGCTGGGTGACTTGCGAACCGTAGTCAAGAATGAGGATGCGCTGGTGCATGGAGACTCTACCCGTTGTAAATAAAACCGCACCGGCAGAACCGCTACAAGATTTTGCGATTCTGCCGGTGCGTAATGCATGACATTGTAGTTGACTGTGTGGATCAGTCGGCGCGGTAGTTGGGCGCTTCCTTGGTGATCTGCACGTCGTGTACGTGGGACTCGCGCACGCCGGCGGAGGTGATCTCCACGAATTCGGCCTTGGTGCGCATGTCGTCAATGGTTGCGGCACCGCAGTAGCCCATCGAGGCGCGGATGCCGCCGACCAGTTGGAAGATGATGGCCAGGACGCTGCCCTTGTAGGGAACGCGGCCTTCGATGCCTTCCGGAACCAGCTTGTCGGCGTTGTTGGACGGGTCCTGGAAGTAACGGTCGGCCGAGCCGTCCGTCATGGCGCCCAGGCTGCCCATGCCGCGGTACGACTTGTACGAACGGCCTTGGAACAACACGACTTCGCCCGGGGCTTCTTCCGTGCCGGCGAACATGCCGCCCATCATGCAGGCGAATGCGCCGGCGGCCAGCGCCTTGGCGACGTCGCCCGAGTAGCGGATGCCGCCATCGGCGATCAGCGGAACGCCCGTGCCTTCCAGCGCCTTGGCGACTTCGGAAATGGCATGGATCTGCGGCACGCCCACACCGGCCACGATACGCGTGGTGCAGATGGAGCCGGGGCCGATACCGACCTTCACGCCGTCGGCGCCGTACTCGACCAGCGCGCGCGCGGCGGCGGCGGTGGCGATGTTGCCGCCGATGACTTCAACCTTCGGGTAGTTCTGCTTGACCCAGCGCACGCCTTCCAGCACGCCCTTGGAGTGGCCGTGGGCCGTGTCGACGATCAGGACGTCGACGCCTGCCGCGACCAGCTTTTCCACGCGCTCTTCGGTGCCGGCGCCCACGCCCACCGCTGCGCCGACGCGCAGCTGGCCTTGGCCGTCTTTGCTGGCCATCGGGTGTTCGGTGTTCTTGACGATGTCCTTGACGGTGGCCAGGCCACGCAGTTCAAAGCCGTCGTTCACGATCAGCACGCGTTCCAGACGGTGCTTGTGCATCAGGGCCTGCGCTTCATCCAGCGTGGCGCCTTCCTTCATGGTGACCAGGCGTTCCTGCGGCGTCATGATGTTGCGCAGGGGCTGATCCAGGTTTTCTTCGAAACGCAGATCGCGGTTGGTCACGATGCCGACCAGCTTGCGGCCTTCGACCACCGGCAGGCCCGAGATGCCATGCTGGCGCTGCAACGCAATGGCGTCGCGCACTTTCATCTGGGGGGTGACGGTGACCGGATCGATCACGATGCCGAATTCGTGGCGCTTGACGCGAGCCACTTCACGGGCTTGGGCATCGGCGGACAAATTCTTGTGAATGATCCCGATGCCGCCCTCTTGCGCCATGGCGATGGCCAGACGCGATTCGGTGACGGTGTCCATGGCGGCGGACACAAGGGGGATATTCAGACTGATATTGCGAGTCAGGCGCGTGGCCAGGGAGGTGTCGCGCGGCAACACCTCGGAATACGCAGGCACCAACAACACATCGTCGAAGGTGAGCGCTTTTTGAACGAGACGCATGGGTAACTCCGGGCGCAAAGCAAGATTATACGCCGCCTGCATGTTTTGACTAGGTGTTGACCCTAGGTTTGTACGGAATTTTTGCAGTCTGGCAAGTCAGCGAATGCAACGGGCCAAGAGATAAACCGGCCCCAATTGCGCGATGGAAGATCGGAACCAAAATTTGATATTTTTACCCGGACAATATTGACGGCTACTTTTACCCGGATCATAATTCAAACATGCCTCATATCTCATCGGGCACCGGAGCCCTACCGCCATGACTAGCACTACCTCGCGCCTTTCCTACACCGCCTTCGAAGGCCATCGAATCCTGGCCGTCGGACCACTGGCCGACGTCGCGCTGACCGTCAAACGGGCAATGAGCGCCCCCGATGGCCAGCCGGTGCTGGTCTTTCAGGACGGCACGGGCCAACAGACGGACCTGGACCTGAGGGGCGACGACGCGCAGATCATTGCGCGGCACGCGCCGCCTCCGGCCGCCGACGTGCCCGCCGTGGAGCCCGACGCCAGCGATGCGGCAGAAGCGCTGCCCCGCGGCCGCGGCCGGCCCAAGCTGGGCGTCGTGCCCCGTGAAGTCACCCTGCTGCCACGGCACTGGGACTGGCTGGGCGCGCAACCCGGCGGCGCCTCGGTGGCGCTGCGCAAACTGGTCGAGCAAGCGCGCCGCGACAACGAAGCGCGGGACGAGCAGCGCCTGCGGCAGGAAGCCGCCTACCGGTTCATGTCCAGCATGGCCGGCAACTTGGCGGGTTTCGAGGACGCGACGCGAGCGCTCTATGCCGACGACCGCGAGCGCTTTGCGCAGTGCGTCGCAACGTGGCCGCAGGACGTGCGCGCCTACGCGATGAGCCTGGCCTGGGCAGCGCCCGATTAAGACGAATCGTTGCAGGGTGCGCACCTAGGCACCCCTGCTCCCTGCGCAAGCGGATGTGAAGCGGCATGAAGAGGACATCGACGGAAGCAAAAAAGGGGCATTAAAGGATTGCATTAACGTGTTCAGAATCGGCCGGGTTTGGGTACCATGCACTTCTGAGCTCGTATCCGCCTTCCTCTTTCCGGACCGCTGGCATGCCACAACTTGTATTGCTGCTGTTGGGAGTCCCCTATCTGCGCAAACGCTGGCGCGCCTTGACCGCCGTCGGGGCATTCTTCCTGGCGGCTGGTATCTGCGTCTTCATCGACGCGCTGGACAACGCGCTCTACTTCCCGCTGAATGCCTTTGCCGTCCTCTTTATTATTGAAGGGCTGGCCACGCTGCTGATCGCCTCATCCGGCGTGGGCGGCCAGCGCGTCTTGCGCTACACCAAGGGCGTCTTCGTGCTGCTGGCCGGCACCCTGATCCTGATCGGGCACCATCACGGGCACTTCGCGTTGTCGATGATCTTCGGCGCGTTGTTCCTGATGGACGGGGTGCTGCAATGCCTGGCCGCCTATGTCGTGCGCTACGACCGCTGGCGCTACGCTTTCGCTGGGGGTGTAGCCGAAATCCTGCTGGCCATTTTCTTCTTCCAGCCCTACCCCACCAATTACGTCGGCACGGTGCCGTATTGCCTGGGCCTGTTCCTGGCCATTGCGGGCCTGAAACTGTTGTGGCTGGCGCGGCGCGTCAAGCATCTGGCCTCGAACCCGGCCTTCGCCGCCAACGATTCATCGGACTTCATGCCGGCCGCGCCCGCTGCCGCATCGCCCGTGTGGGACGGGCCGCCCGCCGACTCCGAGCGGGCGCTGACCGTCCACGTCTGGACGCCGTCCGGGTCGGCCAAGGCGCAAACGCGCAACTATCCCGTCGTCGACCGCTACATCGCAGCCGTCGATGTAAACGGGGTGATCTCCACCGGCCACGCCGCATTGGAGTCTCCGGAAGGCATCTACATCAGCCTGTATCCCAAGGAAGAAATCGACCGGTCGCCCGACGAGTTCGGCAACCTGTTGCGCGCAACGCCCGACAACGACATCCCCGGCGTGTACCAGCCCGATTACGCGACCGAGTCCAAGGCCTGGTGCCCGTCCACCATGCGCGTGCGCATCCGGAATTACGACCCCGACAAGCTGGCCGCGTTCTGGAACGAATACCGGCAGAACAGCACTTACAACCTGACCCACCGCAATTGTTCAAGTTCGGTGGCGGGGGCGCTTGATGCCGCGCTGGACGGCGTGGTGGGCCGTCTGCACGGTAGCCGGGCGGGATGGCGCGTGCTGATCCGGCTGCTGCTGACACCCGAGCTTTGGGTGGCCTCGCAGATCCGCAAGCGCGCCATGACCATGGCCTGGACGCCGGGGCTGACGCTGGACTACGCCCGGGCCATGAGCATGCTGGCCGATCC
>NZ_DBHKZA010000162.1:0-5182 GCF_057314935.1 Achromobacter sp. | reverse complement strand
CCGTGCAACGCCCGCAGATGACACGCCGCATCTGCCTGATGACGCGCGCCCCGGAGTCGCAGGCGCGCGCCGCGGTGCAGCGCTGCTATGCGGAACTGGCCGCCATGCTGCGCGGCCGCGCCGGCCGCCAGGCGCGTGTCAAAAGGTGATGGTGGCGGTGACGACGTCCTTGTAGTCGCCCGGCCGCGGCGTCGCCTGCGCGGGCACGCGCCCGTACACCGTGAACGTCTGGTTGGAGCCGGTGCCGGTCCCCGTGCGCGGGCTGCCCCCGGAGGCGTCCCCCCAAATGATGGCGTAGTTGCCGTCCTGGTAGAGCTGATAGCCGACCGTGTCCGCGGCGGTCGAGTGCTTCATTTTCCGGGCCAGCACGTTGTTGGCTACGGCGCCCCCGTTCAAGGCCACCGAAAATGCATTGTTGTTGGTGCATTTGACGGTGATCGTGCTGGTGCCCGTCGTCGCGCTGTTCAACACGCCCCGGGGCGGGAACATCAGATCCGTGGCGTTGATCGTGCAGTTCTTCTGCACCAGGGCCGTCACGGTAAGCGGTACGAGGATCCGTTGCGTCGGCGTCACCGGGCAGTTCGCCAACCCGCCCAGGCCGAACACCACGTCCACCGTCGCGGTGGTCGCATAGTTCTCAGAGTATTGGGTGTTGGCGTTGTTCACGGTCGAGACCAGCGGCTGGTTGCCTGGCAGCTTGCCGTAGAACCTGAAGGTCGTGGACACCGGCCCCCCGCCGACGACCAGCGGCCCCGTCAGCAGGACGGAGGTAGGGCCCGAACTGGTGGACGTTCCCCAGACCTGCGAATGCGCCGCGTCCGTGTACAGGTTGTAGTTCATGCGGTTGGTGCCGGCGCCGAGGGTGCGCGGGTTGATCGACGTGCTGGTGTCGCCCTGGCCCAGGTTGAAGCACACCCGCGCGAAAAGGCCGAGCAGCGTGAAGGTGCAAGTCACCGCGATTTGCCCCCCGTCGCTGAACGTATCGGCAGGCAGCAGCGGATTGACGGTGCCGAAATTCACGGTGGAGGTCGTAGCCGGCCCCAGGGCGCAGGAACTGGCCTCGGACGCCCCCGCATAGCCCAGCGACAAGGCCGTCAGCGCCTGCAGCGCCGACCGGATCAGCCGCGTCTTCATGGCCGCCCCGCGCCAGGCGGCACGCAGGCGAAGGGCCCCAACGTGGGCATGGGACGGTCGGCCGCATGCGCATAGTCGAACGCCACCTCGCAGGAAACGCCCGCCCCCTTTACCCGCAGGCGATTGCGCGCCTGCAGGTCCTCGACGAAGGTCAGGCCGTCGTAGCCCACGACAGAGCGTTTGCCGCTTTCCGCGTGCGCCACTTCCGCCCCCACGGGCACGAACCCGCCGTCCGGCGTCGTCAGGATGACCGAGGCCGCCGCGTATTTCTCGACCTGGAACTTCGCCAGCACGCCGGCCCCCGCCTGCGGCACGACGACCATCTTGGTGGTGTCCAGCTTCACGTCGACGGGCAGGTCTTCCGGATCGATCGCGATGCGGTTCGACTGGTAGGAATTCAAATCCGGCACCAGCAGATAGCCGCTGCCATTGGTGCGGCCCAGCTTGCGGTTTTCATGCAGCACCGCCACATCGGCCGCGCCGTCCGTAGACACCAGCGCAAAGCTGTCATTGATGCGGCGCGACGGCAGCAGCGCGCCGTCCATCAGCGCGATCGAGCCCGACACTTGCGCGGCGGCCATCGTCTTGCCGCCGTATTCCTGCACGATGCCGGCCAGCAGGCCGTACCGGCCCAGGTACTGCGCCTGACCCTGGTTGTACTGCATGCCGCCCGACCGTCCGTTCTGCACCGCCCAGCCCCAGCCGCCCTCGTACGCCACACTGCTTTGCGCCCCCAGGCTGTACGCGTCCTGCCCGCCTTGCCTGCTGACCGAGGCGGTGGCCTGCGTCCGGTCGCCCAGCATGAAGGACAAGCCCAGGTAGACGCCGCGCGAATCGGATTGGGTGAAATCGTTGTAGGCGCTCAGCGTCATGACGACCCGGCTGTGCAGGTTGACGCTGTAGGACGCCGACCCCAACTTGGCCGCCGGCACATTCGGCATGCGGTAGCCGATGTAACTGACGGCCACGCTTTGCGACGCCGTCAGCGGCACGGACACGGTCACCCGTTCAGTCTGACGGGGCACCGGCGCGTCTTCGCGCGAGCCCAGGTCGCCGTAGTCGCCCAGTACGCGCGTGGCTTGCGCATCCACGCTGAATGCCGGCTGCACGTACTGGTAACCCAGGCCGACCTGTCCGCCGTCATAGCGGCCCGCGCTGCCCGCCAGGGACCCGCTGACCACCCCAGCCTGACCCAGCTTCACCAGGGCGCCGGCGCCGATGTTGTACAGGCCTGCCGTGGCTTCGCCATGCCCCTCCCACGTCAGGGTGTCGCTATAACCGTAGCGCCCCGATGCCGCCATCACCGGCTGGTTGTCGTAGTCGAAAGAGCGCACGCTGAACAGACGGCGCACGAATCCCGCCTCCACGGAATAGCTGGACAGCCCGGCGGCCAGCATGCGCGTATCGATATACAGCGGCACCGACGTGCTGACGGTGCGCCCCAGCGCATCGCGCGTGACCAGCGTGGCCTGGCCCGCCCCGGTAATGCCCGGGACCTGGTTCACCACGAACGGCCCCGGCGGCACGTTGCCTGAATACTGCTGCACGCCATTGACGTATAGCGCCACGGAGGACGGCACGACGGAAGAGGCACTCAGCGTGGATACCGGAAACGTGACCAGGTCGGGACGCAATGCGAAGTTCCTGCCCCACTGGATGCCCGCCACCCGCACGGAACGCGACCAGTTCAACGACGAGGTGATGGTGTCGCCCAGGCGCAGCGTCCGCATCGTCTCCTGGTCGGAACGCGTCCAATACGTGTCGTAGCGCACGTAGCGGTCCCCGGCGCCGCCCAGGTACGCCGTGCCGGTGTTGCTGAACATGCCGAATGCGTCGAAGTAGCGCTGCTCGGTGAAGAGCGCCACGCGGTAGCGCGAATCGGTCTGCGTGTAGGCGTCGTAGTTCAGCAGCAAGCCGCGCCCGGCTGTCGCCATCGGCGTCTTGGACGTCCCCTGCGCGCCCAGTTCGTAGGGCAGGCGCAAGGCGTCGGGCAACACGATATCCACGGATTGCGCCGCGGGATCGTAGGCATACCGCAGGCCGGCAACCCGGTCCAACGCGATCTCGCCTGAATCCGGCATGTCGATCCTGGACAGGTCGACCCCCACCGATCTCAACGCGCTGCCGCTGACGGACAAACGGCCCTGCGCATCCCGGAAACGCAGCAGTTGCGAGGTATTGACGCCGTTGATACTCACCTCCAGGAACACGTCGCGCTCGGCAAGATCGCCGAAGGTCAACAATAGGTCGGGCGGGTTCGCCGCCTGGGCCTGCGCACCCAGCAAACACAGTGCGAAGCACCAGACGCGTCGCCCGCGAACACGGGAAGCGCGCTCTGCCATGGCCTGCCTTCCTCTTGCTCGCCGGCCCGCACGAAGGCGCACCGGCACGCGATCAATCAACGCGTGGGGATACGGTGACGAGGTCGCCGTTGATCAGGGCTTTGATCCGCGCCGCTGCCGGCGCCTTTTGTTTTGCGGGGATGCGCCATTCGCGCGCGCGCTGTGCCAACGCGTATCCCAATAGTCCGTCGACATTCGCCACGGGCCTGCCCGCGGCATCCAGGATCTGCACCGCCGCCACCTGCGCGTACCGAGTGCCGGTGTTGGACAAGCGCAGCACCCAGGCGTCGCCCGCCCGCAGCACCTGCCACGCCAGGTCGGGCGCGGGCGAGGGCGCCGCCCCCGCCACGAAGACGGGCACGGAATAGCGCAGGCGCAACACGACCCCGTTGACGCCTGGCGAGGCCGGGTCGGGAATCTCGTCGATGATCAGCCGGTAACTGCGCTCGACCGGCGCGAGTTCCCGTGACGCCCGGACAAGCCGCACCAATTGTTCGCCGCCGGGCGCGACCTGGATAATCGGCGGACTGGCCTGGACTTCTTCGGTGGCGGTCAGGACGTCGTCGCCATCGGCCTGTTCCCAGCGATAGATGCGGACTTGCCCATATATCGGCGTATTGCCGGGATTGCGCAACATAATGCCGCCGGCCGCCTGCTGAGGCGCCAGCTCCACCAATACCGGGGATATCTGCAGCGCCGCCCCGAAGGCCAGGCCTGTCCACCCGCCGATGCACAACGCCAATACGGCCTTGAGGAGTGCTTGCATCCGCACGCCCTTTAGAAATAGACCGTGGCGGTGACCGTGGAAGAGTAATTATCGGGTGCCGGCGTCGTCTGGACGGGCACGGCGCCATTGACCACCAAGGGCTGCGCCGAGCCATTGCCGACCCCGCTGACGCGGTCTGCCACTTGGGCGTCGCCCCAGACGACGGTCTGGCTGCCGGGCTGGTATAGCTGATAGGCCACCGTCTGGGTATTGCTGCCCGTGCCGCTCATGAACCGCGTCGTTCCTGTCGACCCCGTGCCCGTGCCGGCGCTCAGTCCGACGGTATAGGGCGTGGTGTTGCTGCACGTGACATTCAGGGTGGTGTTGCCGGTCACCGCGGTGGCCAATACGCCATGACTGCCGAACGCCAGGTTATTGGCGGCGATCACGCAGTTGGCGGTGATGGTGAGGGTGACGTTGAAATTCGCCGTGGGGCCGGCTTGCGCGGCCGCCAGCCCGGGCGCGGCGCTGGCGCAGATCAATGACAAGGCCGCTGCATGCAAGGACAAGCGTTTCATCATGAAACCCTCCATCGAATGAGTTGCACCACCGAATCTGATGGGAATAATCGTACGTCGAATAAATCCATCAGGCACCAAATAGTTTCATCCATTCATTTTTATTATTACGAAATCTTAATAATTTGCTCTCTCCGATCTGGTTTTCGGCACGGCCTCCCTCTGTCCTAACGTCTAATCTGTGTCGTACAAGCCGTTGTATTTAGGCTATTTTATTAGTTTCAATTAGTGACATGACTTGTTGCGATTTATTGGCCATCGATTAACGCACTGGTTAATCTCGCCCATTATCCGATGTGACCGGATGGTCGCATTATGGATATTTGTTTGCGCATTGGCAGGACACTCCGCGTCGAATCGCATCACGGCTGACGAAGCGTTGAATCCCGATGCGGCATTAGAATCAGTCCTCCTGATTCCGG
>NZ_DBHKZA010000161.1:0-5202 GCF_057314935.1 Achromobacter sp. | reverse complement strand
TGCCACACGCACCTGGTGTTCGGCGGCAACCGCAGCGTGGAATTCGAACAGCGCCTGCAGGGCGTGGACTACGCCACGATCGCGGCGCAAGGCGGCGGCATCGCCAGCACCGTGCGCGCCACGCGCCAGGCCTCCGAAGACGCGCTGTACGCCAGTGCGCGCCGGCGGGCCTTGCACCTGTTGGGGGACGGCGTCACCACCCTGGAGGTCAAGTCCGGCTACGGGCTGGACTTGCCCAACGAACGCAAAATGCTGCGGGTGGCGCGGCGCCTGGGCCATACGCTGCCGCTGACGGTCCGGGCCACCTGCCTGGCCGCGCATGCCTTGCCGCCCGAGTATGCCGGGCGCGCCGACGATTACATTGACGAAGTGGCCCGCCGCATCCTTCCCGTGTTGGCGGCCGAAGGCCTGGTCGACGCGGTCGACGCGTTCTGCGAGCATCTGGCGTTCTCGCCGGAACAGGTAGAGCGCGTGTTCAAAGCCGCGGCGCATCTGGACCTGCCGGTCAAGCTGCATGCCGAGCAGCTGTCTTCCTTGCACGGGGCCACGCTGGCGGCGCGCTACGGCGCCCTGTCGGCGGACCACCTGGAATACCTCACGGAAAGCGATGTCGTGGCGATGGCCGGAGCCGGCACCGTGGCCGTGCTGCTGCCGGGCGCCTTCTACGCGCTGCGCGAAACCCAGTTGCCACCGTTGGATCTGCTGCGCCGGCACGGCGTGCCGATTGCAATCTCCACCGACCTGAACCCCGGGACCTCGCCCGTGCTGTCATTGCGGCTGATGCTCAGCATGGCCTGCACCCTCTTTCGGATGACGCCCGAAGAGGCGCTGGCGGGCGTCACGACGCATGCGGCCCGCGCCTTGGGGTTGCAGGCGACCCACGGCGTGCTGGCTGAGGGCAGGGTCGCGGACTTCGTGGCATGGGAGGTCGCGCATCCGTCGGAACTGGCGTATTGGGTCGGTGGCGATCTGCCCAAGCGCATCGTCCGGCATGGCGCCTGGGTGGATGTGGCCGCCTTGTCTTGAACGGCGCCGGATTCGGACCAATAGGCGTCCGATCCGGACCTGATGCGGTGCGGCCGCGCCATTGGGCGTCGCGGCGTTCTACGATGCTGGCGGAAGGCGCCCGATGGCGGGCGCGCGAAGACGACAGCGTGGAGGAAACGTATGCGGATCTGCATGATGGAGGGGCCGGTGGACCTGGCGCCGGAAGGCGCCACCTGGGAGGGCATCGCCGATCGCATCAGCGAACTGGCGCCCGACCTGCTGGTCACCAACGAGATGCCGTTCGGCCCGTGGCTGGCGGCGCTGCCCGACTATGACGCGGCGCTGGCGGCCGAGTCGGTGCGCATCCACGAGGCCGGGCTGGCGGCGTTGGCGGCGTTGGACGTGCCCGCCATCGTGTCGTCGCGTCCGGTGCCGGCTGCAGACCGACTGGCCAACGAAGCCTTCGCCTTGCAGGGCGGGCGATATACCCGGTTGCATCACAAGCAGTATTTCCCGCAGGAACCGGGTTTTTTCGAAGCCACGTGGTTTGAACCTGCGCTGGCGGGCTTCGACGTTGTCGAGGTGGGCGGCATCCGCCTGGGCGTGCAGTTGTGCACCGAGCTGATGTTCAACGAGCGCGCGCGCCGCTATGGCCGCGACGGCGCTGAACTGATCGTGGTGCCGCGCGCAAGCGGCGCTTCCATTGGGCGCTGGATGACGGCGGGCGCGATGGCCGCGCTGGTGTCCGGCTGTTATGTCGTCAGTTCCAACCGGGCAGGCCGCACGGCCGACGGGCAGGTGTTCGGGGGGCGCGCCTTCGCCTTCCAGCCCGACGGCGAGCCGCTGGCTCAGTCGACCGACAGCGAATCGATCGTGGTGATCGACGTGGACCCGGCCCGGTCGCGGGCGCAGCAGGCGCTGTACCCGTGCTACGTGCGGGAATGACGCGGAATCCGGCGCGGGCGCCGGCCGGCGCCCGCGTGCATGGCGGGTTCAGGCGGTGATCGCCAAGACGCGCGGGTCCTGGGTCAACGCGGGCAGCCGGAATGCGCTGACGGCGCCCTGCAGCCGCTGCGCCTGCGTCTCCAGCGAAGACGCGGCCGCCGCGGCTTCTTCGACCAGGGCGGCGTTCTGCTGCGTCACCTGATCCATCTGGTTCACGGCCGTGTTCACCTGATCGATGCCGGTCACCTGTTCCTGCGACGCGGTCGCAATCTCGCTGACCAGCAGCGTCAGGCGTTCGATGGTCGCCAGGATCTCCTCCATCGTGCGGCCGGCGGCTTCGACCTGTGCCGACCCGGCCTGCACGGTGGCGCCCGATGCGCTGAGCAATTGCTTGATCTCTTTGGCCGCGCCCGCGCTGCGCTGTGCCAGCGAGCGCACTTCGGCGGCTACGACCGCAAAGCCCTTGCCCTCTTCACCGGCCCGGGCTGCTTCCACCGCCGCGTTCAGCGCCAGGATGTTGGTCTGAAAGGCGATGCCGTCGATGACGCTCACGATGTCTTCGATCCGGCCGGCGTCCTGCGCGATCTCGCGCATGGTGCTCACCGCCTCTTTCACCGCGTGGCCGCCACGTTGCACCACGTCGCTGGCAACGGCGGCCATCTGGTTGGCCTGGCGGGCGTTTTCGGCGTTGCTGGTCACGGTGGACAGCAGTTGTTCCATGCTGGCGGCCGTCTGCTCCAGGGACGCCGCCTGCTGTTCGGTGCGGCTGGACAGGTCCTGGTTGCCAGCGGCGATCTCGCTGGATCCGGCATGGATCTCGACCACGCCGTCGCGCACCGCGTGGACCGTACGCACCAGGCTGGCCTGCATTTCCTGCAGGTAGGGAACGAGTTGGCCGGCGCAGTTGCGGCCATAGGGCGCGATGGGCGTGGTCAGGTCGCCGCCGGCGATACGGCGGAAATGGTCCTTGATCGTCTCCAGCGGCCGCCGCACGAACGTCACGACGTAGCGGTCGCCGAGCACCAGCAGCAACAGGCAGATGGCCAGCACGATGCCCATGCCGATGTAGGCATGCTGGCGCTTGGCGGCGGCGTCGTCCCACAGCTGGATTTCACGCTGCTTGGCGTAGGCCTCGTAGTTCTCGATGCTTTTGCCGAAGGCACGGCTGGCCGTCACGACGGCGCTGGCGGCGTGCGCGCGGGCGCGCGTGATGTCACCCGCCTCCAGGTGCTGGCGCTGGACCGCGATGCCGCCGGTGACCAGGGCGTCGAAGCTCGCTTGCATGGGGTCCAGGAGGGCGGCCGGGGCGTCTTTGCGCGCCAGTGCCACAAATGCCGTTTGCTGCCGCCGGGCTTCGTCCAGCGCGGCGTCGATGCTGCGGCCTTCTTCCGCCGCCTGGGCGGTCTGGCCCGCGCTGGCGTATTCCAGCTGGCGCGACAGCCGCAGCCGCGCGCGCATGACCTGATCGTTGACCCGGGACAGGGCGGAGACTTCGTGAAGGAGTTCGTTGCTGGCGGCGAGCGCTTCGCCGGCGCTATGCAGTCCGTTGACGCTGATGGCCGACAGGCCGGTGAGCAAGGCGCTGATCATGAGCAGGGTGCACAGGATCATGCGGCGGATGGTGATGTCTTTCAAGAACTGTGTCATGCGAGTCGTATCCCTGATACAGCGAGTGCTGCATCGACAACAACGACCCGGCTTCAGCGATATTTAGCCGCTGTTTCACAACTTACGAATATATCGGCTCGATCGCAGAATATATCGAAAAATCACGCAACAATGTTGCTTGTTAGCGCTTTCACGTGTTGAAACGCAAGCGGGAAAAACTGGCGATGCAGGCCAGCGCGGCGCACAGGCCGCCAAGCCACAAGGCGGCGATCGCACCATGTGTGGAGGACACGTGGAAGCACGCGGCCACCAGCGCGGCGCCGCTGGCCTGGCCCAACAGGCGCACGGTGCCGATCATGCCGCTGGCGCCGCCGGCCCGCGAGGCGGGCGCCGACGTCATGATGGCGCGCAGGTTGGGCGATTGGAAAAAGCCGAACCCCGCGCCGCAGATGGCCATGCGCCACGAGATGTCCCACACCGACGGCGCCGCGGGCATCAGGGCCAGCAGTACCAGCCCCAAGGCCAGCAGCGCCAGGCCGATGCCGCCCAGGATGCCCGCCGGATAGTGGTCGGACATGCGCCCGGCGATCGGCGCCATGATGGCGACCACGACCGGCCAGGGCGTGATCAGGAAACCCGTATGCACCTGGCTGTAGCCCAGCACGGACTGGAACAAAAAGGGCAGCGACACGAACGCCAGCGCCTGGGCGGCGAAGGCGCAGACCGCCGTGGCGGCCGACAGCGCGAACAAGGGCCGGCGCAGCAAGTCCACGGCCAGGATCGGCGCGGGGTGGCCGGCCTGGCGGCGCATCAGCAGCCATAGGCTGGCGATGGCGCCACCCCATTCCAGCGTCACGCGCGGCCAGGGCGCGCCATGCGCCAGTTCATTGGACCCCAGCACGAACAGGCCCAGCGTCAATGCGCACAGCAAGGCGGCGATGCCGTCGAAACCGTGCGGGGCGCGCGCCGTCTCCGGCAGGCCGCGCAGGGCCAGCACGGCGGCCACGATGCCGATGGGCACGTTGATGAGGAACAGCCAGTGCCAGGACCCCAGCAGCAGGATGGCGGACGCCGCGGTGGGGCCAGCCGCGAACGACAGGCCGACCACCATCGCGTTCAGGCCCAGCCCGCGGCCGAGCATGTGCGAGGGATAGATAAAGCGCAGCAGCGCTCCGTTCACGCTCATCACGCCGGCCGCGCCCAGGCCTTGCAGGATCCGCGCCACCACCAGCGCTGGCAGGGACGGCGCCAGCCCGCAGGCCAGCGACGACACGACGAACATCACCAGCCCCACGATATAGACGCGCCGATGGCCCAGGATCTCGCCCAGCGCCGCAGCGGGCAGCAGTCCGGCCACCATGGCCAGCTGATAGCCGCTGATGACCCAGATCGACCCCGCGTCGCTGGCCTGCAGATCACGCGCGATGGTGGGCAACGCCGTGTTGGCGATGGCCGTGTCCAAGCTGGCCATGCAGACCGCCAGCATCACGGCCAGCAGCGCGCCTAAACGCTCGGAAGCAGGCAAACCGGCACCGGCCGGATAGACGGTATTGCGGGAGAACGAGAGCATGGGGGCGTGGAACGGGCGAGGCGTCCGGGCGGTGCGTCCGGAATCAGGAGGACTGATTCTAATGCCGCATCGGGATTCAACGCTTCGTCAGC
>NZ_DBHKZA010000160.1:0-5277 GCF_057314935.1 Achromobacter sp. | reverse complement strand
TCATGAGCGGCCCGCTGTCGGCGGGCAACAAGGAAGCCATTGAACGCTTCGGCGAAGTGCGCGTGCTGGCCGAAATCCCGCCCCTGTCAAAAGTGGACGCCGCCGCCGTCGACGCACTGGCGCAGATCATCCCGCCGCTGGAAGAGTGCCTGGCGGCCTTGGGCGGGGCGCCCGCGGTGGCCAGCTAATGAGCTGCGGCCACCCCCATCTTGCCAAATTTTGGCAAGCCTCCTAAGCTGTGGGAATGGGCACCATGAATATCTCCCTCCCGGACGCGCTGAAATCTTTCGTTGACGAACAAGTCACCGAACGTGGCTACAGCACCAGCAGCGAGTACGTCCGGGAACTGATCCGCAAGGATCAAGATCGGCTTCAATTGCGGGGGCTGATGCTTGCCGGCGCGTCGTCCGCGCAAGGCGTACCCGCCGACGCCACCTATTTTTCCGACCTGCGAGCTCGCGCCAGCAAACGTCTCAAACCTGACGCATAGCTGTGAAGGGAAAACCCGTCATACCTCGTTTGCAGGCAAACGAAGATATCGACACTGCCATCGCCTACTACTCAGACCAAGCGTCGGAACAAGTGGCACTGGGCTTCATTGATGCGTTGGAGCGTGCGTATTCTCACTTGAGCCGTCATGCCGCGACGGGGTCGTCCAAATATGCACACGAACTCGATTTACCAGGGCTTCAATCCTGGCCATTGACTCGCTATCCTTACCTGATCTTCTATGTAGATTGCCCGAGTCATATTGATGTCTGGCGAGTCTTGCATCAACAACGGAACATCCCGGCTTGGATGCACGGCCCTGAAGGGTTGTGAGGGGAGCCGCTGCGCGCCAGGACGCCTGCCACGTGGCATACCCACCCCTCCTCATCCCAGCGCCCCCCGTTCCCGCAACGCCGCCAAGCGCTCGGCTGACACCCCCGCCTCCGCCAACACCGCTTCGCTATGTTCTCCGAACGCGGGCGCGGCGCGGGGCGCATCCGGCTGGCTGCGGCCGAACTTGATGGCCTGGGCGAACCCGCGGTAGCTGCCCACCACCGGATGCGTAAACGTCGTGACCATGTTTTCGGCCTGCACCTGCGGGAAGTCGAACATGTCTTGCACGCCACGCGCGGCGGCGCAAGGCACCTCTTCGCCGAACCAGGCCTCCCATTCCAGCGCCGTGCGCGCGCGCAACGCCTCGTGCAGACGCGGCACGATCTCGTCGCGGTGTTCGGCGCGTTTGCGCACCGAGTCGTAACGTTCGTTGGCGGCAAGCTCAGGCAAGCCGGTCTTGGCGCACAGCGCCTGCCAGAAATGCGGCGTGTTGGCCGAGATGTACAGATACCCCTCGCCCGTGGGATGGATGCCCGTGATGCCGCCCGAGCGCATGTCGCGCCCGATGTCGCGCGGTTCGCCTTCGGCCCAGACCAGCCTTGCGGACTGCAAGGCCAGCGCGCTGCGCAACAGTGATACGCCCACGAACTGGCCGCGCCCGCTGCGTTCCCGCTCGTACAGCGCCGAGGCCACGCCCGCGGCCACCATGGATGAAGCGTAGTAGTCCACCACCGATCCATACAGGATCTCGGGCGGCCCCTCGGCCTTGCCTTGCAACGCGCACATGCCGGTCATCGTCTGCAGCACCTGGTCGTAGCCGGCCTTGTCTTTCAATGGCCCAGTTTCCCCATAGCCGGTGACGGCGCAGTAGATCAGCCTGGGATTGATCTCGGCCAGCTGCTCATAGGCGATGCCCAGCCGGGCCGGCACGCTGGGCCGGAAGTTGTGCACCAGCACGTCCGCCTGCCGCGCCAGATCGTGCAGGACGGCCAGCGCTTCCGGGTTTTTCAGGTCCAGCACCAATCCGCGCTTGCCGCGGTTCACGCCGAGAAAGGCGCGGCTTTCGGCGTCCAGCGTGGACGGATACTTGCGCAGGTTGTCGCCGCTGGGCGGCTCAACCTTGATGACGTCGGCGCCCTGATCCGCCAGCAGCGTGCAGCCATACGGCCCGGCGATGTAGGCGCTCAGGTCCAGCACACGGACGCCCGCCAGCGGACCGCCCGGCGATTGCATTGCCGCCGCCATCATTGCGCCTGCTCCGCTTGCGCCGTCGCGAGCCCAAGCCCGGCCGCCACCCGCAATATCGCCTCGGCGCGGCGCAGGAAGGGGCCATCGATCATGCGGCCGTCCACCACGAATGCCGCCACGCCCTTGGCTGACGCTTCGCGCGCGGCCTCAACCACGCGGCCCGCGTGCGCGATCTCGTCATCGGTGGGCCGGAACGCCGCGTTGGCCAACGGCACCTGGCGCGGGTGGATGCAGCTTTTGCCGATATAACCCAGGCTGCGGGCCAATTCCGCCTCGGCCCGGTAGCCGGCTTCGTCCTCGATATTGGCGAAGGCGGAGTCGTAGGCGAACACGCCCGCCTCGGCCGCCGCCAGGCGCAACGCGAACATGGCCTGCTGCACCGCCACCGGCGCGCGGCGAGCGATGCCCGCGGGTTCAAAGAGATCGCCCAACCCCAACTGCAAGCCCGCCACGCTGGGATGCGCCGCCGCCAGGCGGGCCGCCCGGCGCAGCGCGCGCGGCGACTCGATGTTCAGCAGCAGCCCGACCGGTTCGTCCACGCCGTTGGCGCGGCGCGCCTGTTCGACCGCGCTGGCCGCCGCCACGACGTCGGCCTCGCGCTCCGCCTTGGGCAGGTTCACCAGATGCAATCCCGGCCGCACCACGGCCTGCACGTCCGCATGGAAATGCCCGGAATCCAACGCATTGACGCGCACGATCAGCGTCTTGCCGGACGCGGCGGCTTCGGGCGCGGCCAGCATGCGGCCCAGATGGCCGCGTGCCTCGTCCTTGCGCGACGACGCCACCGCGTCCTCCAGGTCGAAAGACAAGGCGTCGGCGGCGCCCGCCAGCGCCTTGGCGAACAGCTCGGGGCGCGATCCGGGTACGAACAGTTTGCTTCTCATGCTTGCACTCTGGGAAAGAGGGTTGATGCGGGGTCGGCGCTTACTGGATGGAGATGTTGCGGTCACGGGCCACCTGCTTCCACTTGGCGGCATCGGCCTGAACCAGTTCTGCGAATTGCGGCACGGTCAGCGCAGCCGGCACCGCGCTTTCTTCGGCGAACATGGCGCGCATCTTCTGGTCGTTGACGATGCCGCGGATCTCGGCGTTCAGCTTGTCGACCAAGGGCGCGGGCGTTCCCGCCGGCGCCAGCACGCCCCACCACAGTTCCACCGAATAGCCGGGCTGGCCTTCACCAATGGTGGGCAGCGCCGGATAGAACTGCGACCGTTCGGGCGAGGTCACGGCCAGCACGCGCAGCTTGCCGCCCTTGAGCAGCGAGGCCGTGGATGCGAAGCTGCCGATCACGAAATCAACCCGGCCGCCGGCCAGGTCGTTCAGCGCATGCGACATGCCCTTGTAGGGCACGTGCGTAAACGATGTCTTCTCACCCCCGGCCAGGATTTCGCTGGCCATCTGGTTGACCGAGCCCAAGCCCGCGCTGCCGTAGGTCAGCTTGCCCGGCTCCTTGCGGCCAACGGCCAGCAGGTCGGCCATGGACTGGTAGGGTGAATCCTTGCCCACGACCAGCGCCATCGGGCTGCGCGCCAGCATCGCTACCGGCGCGAAGCTGCGCACGACGTCGTACTTCAGGTTGGTCTGCACGGCCGCATTGGTCGTGAGCGTGGACGACGACAGCATCAGCACGGAGCCATCCTTCGGTGCGCGGGCCACATATTCCGCCCCGATCGCGCCGCCCGCGCCGGGCCGGTTTTCGACGATGACGGTCGTGGACAGGCGCGCGCCCAGCTTTTCGGCCAGCACGCGGGCAAACACGTCGTTGCTGCCGCCCGGCGGGAACGGCACGACCATCGTGATCGTCGCGGGGACGGCGGGCGCCGCCTGCGCCGCAGCCAATCCGGGCGCGCCCAGCGCTACAGTCAGGGCTAAGGCGGGCAATAAGGCGGCACGCAGGCCGGCAAAGGACTTCGTCATTGGGGGTCTCCTCGGTTGCGGTCCGGCGGGCGTCCGACGCCTGCGTGCATGCCGCTTGTCGTTTTGTCTGAAGCGAATACTAGGACGCCCGCCTGATGATATAAAGCGAGGATTCTTAAAACACTACGTGAGGATTTCTGATGAAGATCGAATCTTTCCGTACGCTCAACGCCGTGTTGCGCGGCGGCAGCTTCGCGGCGGGCGCGGCGGACATGAACTTGTCGCCCAGCGCCGTCAGCCTGCAGATGAAGCAGATGGAGGAATACTTCGGACAGCCCTTGTTCGACCGCTCGGCGCTGCAAGTGCGGCCCAACGCCTTTGCGGCGGAAGTCGATGCCGTGCTGCAGGAGGCGCTGGCGCGCCTGGACGAACTGCGCCGGCGCAGCACGCCGGCTGTCGAAGGCCGCGTCCGGCTGGGCACCATCGAACCGCTGCAAGTGACGCTGCTGCCCCCGCTGCTGCGCAAGCTGCGTGAACGCTACCCCCTGCTGGACGTGCGCCTGGTGCGAGGACGCGCGACCGAGCTGACCGAAAAGCTGAAGAAGGGCGAGATCGACGCCGCCATCATCACGCAGCCCGAAACCGGGGGCTCCAGCCGCCTGGCCTGGACGCCGCTGTTCCGGGAAACACTGGTGCTGATCGCGCCGCCCGATTCGCACGAGACGCGCGTCGCCGACCTGTTCCAGCAGTACGAATGGATCCGTTTCGACAAGACCACCATCGGCGGCCGGCTGGCCGCGCGCTATGTCGCGCAGCACGCGCCGCATGCGCGCTGCCGCATCGAAATGCAATCGCTGGCGGCGCTGACAGCGCTGGTGTCCGCCGGGCTGGGCGTGTGCGTGCTGCCCGAGCCAGGTCCGAACCTGCTGAACGTGCACCCGGTCCGCGTGTTGCCGCTGGGCAAGCAGGCGCCCTACCGCCAGATCTCGTTCGTCTGCCGGCTGACCGACCAGGACAACCGGCTGGTGCAGGCGCTACTGGAAGGCGCGCGTCCGTAACGCATAACGTGCATCGCGCGCCCAACGCGAGATCGGCGCGGTGGAACTCAGGCCCCGCCTTCCAGGCGGGCCATGTCGATGAACGCCCGCAAGGCGGACGACACGCGCCGCTGCCGCGGGTAATACAGCATGAAGCCTGGGATCGTCGGGCACCAGTCCTCCAGCAGCCGCACCAGCCGGCCCGATTCCACGAGCGCGTTCACGTAGTATTCCGGCACGCTGCCGATCCCGATGCCGTCGACCGCGGCGCGCACCTCGGCATGCACGTCGCTTAGCGCGATGCGGCCCGTGA
>NZ_DBHKZA010000159.1:0-5510 GCF_057314935.1 Achromobacter sp. | reverse complement strand
TTACCCGTCAACGCTGGCATCCTGGCCAGCCGTTCGCGGTAATAGTTGTTCAGCACGCCCGTGATGAGCTTGTCCCGGCCCCCCAGGTAGTAGTGAATCAGCCCGGGCGCCACGCCGAAGTCCTTGGCCAGCTGAACCATCGAGATCTGATCCAACGACGTCTCGCGCGCCAATGAAATGGCGCGCGCAATGATGGTGGCGCGGCTGAGCGTCGCCTGGTCATTGATGGGGGATTCGACCCTGGGCGGACGGCCGCGCTTGCGCGGCGCAGCCTCGCTGGCGGGGGGCCTCTTGATGGCGGGCATATCGGCACTCTTGGAGATTGGACGGGTTGGAGGCATCCTAAAGTCTTATTGCCCCCCTGGCAAATAATCCGGCCTCCATCCCGCGCGCAGGCTTCTGCGCCTCTGCCTGCCCTCGACTTCAGACTACAGCCCGGTTCGGCTTCCCAGATACGCGCCGGCCCCTGGCGCCTCCAGCGCCAGGTCCAGCTGCGCAAGCATTTGCCGGGCGGTGCATATGGCGGTCGACGTCACCGGGATACCCAGCGCCGCTTGGGCACGTTCGATTGCCGCCAGCGACGGCATTTGTACGCAGGCCGACAGCACGACGGTATCCACGCCGGCGGTATCAAGCGCCTTGACGTCGTCAAGCAACGCAAGGGGATCCCGCTCTCCCACTTGCAGGTTGTCCAGGATGCTGAAGTTCCGGAAATCCTTCACTTGGATTCCCTCCGCCTCGATGTAGTCGACAACCACTCGGGTCAGGGCATCGCTGTACGGAGCCAGAAGCGAGATGCGTTTGGCGCCGAACGCCTTTAATTGATCGACCAGCGCCCCTGCCGACGTCATGATCGCGGGCAGATGGGGCGCGCCTTGCAGCGCCTCCTGCAATTCGCGCTGCGCCTGACGGTGGTAGCCCAGGCCCATGCACATCGTCGCCACCAGGCAAGCCGTGCTCATGACATCGACGCGGGCGTCCGCCAGTTCCAATGCGCAGCGGCCCATGTCGCGGTTCATTCGCTGCAGTTCCTCAGGCACCACACGGTGCATGCGTACCCGGCTGGCATGGAAAGAAAAGCGCTCTGGCAGAACCTGCATGCGCGCCCCGAAAATCGCAGGGACTTCGCGCTCCATCGTGACGTTCGAGCTGGGGACAATCTGGCCGATCCTGTAGGTCATGCCGCGCCTTCATGGGTGTGGGTTTCGTAGGCGCCGTGGGCAAGCAGCACCGCGCGAAGCGACGCCGGAACCGGTGTCCCGATTCGCTCGTCCTGGCGTACGCAGATAGGTGAAAAAACTGCCGAAAAGACGGCGGATCCGTCGGGTCGGCAGGCCGCCAGTTCAATGTCGAAGGATCGGGTGCGCAAGGCGCCCACGCGGCACTCGATAAGGATCACATCTCCCGGCCACAGTGTGCCGACGAAGTCGAACGACAGGGCCCGGCACGGCGTGCCTACGCCGTGCGCATCCCCCAATCGGCGCCCTGCTCCCAGATGCTCGGTATAAAGCGCGACGGCGCCCAGCACGTAATCGGGAAAGCGCCCGGTATAGACAACGCCGGCCGGATCGCAATCGCCCCACCGGACTTCCCGGCGGACGACGAACGGCGCCGTCGTCAAGACCATTTCCGTGGCTTTCATGCGCGCTCCCCGGCGGGCGCCGCAACCAGTCCCGCGGCCTCGAAACCCATGATCAGCGCGGGGTATTGTTCACGCAGCCGCTCGATGTCCACGCGACCGGTGCGCGTCATGAACCGCAACACGAATTCCTGAGGCCCGTACGTGTCCATCCATTCCCGGATGTTCTCGTACCAATTGAATGAGGCTTCGGATGCCCCGATCAGCTTCTGCTTTTGCGGCTGCCGTTCGGCGACATACGCTTCAAGAGCACGCGGGATATCGTCGGGCGACCCGTTCAATGCCCTTGCCAACGCGATGGCGTCCTCCATCGCAATGCGCGTGCCTGAACCGATGGAGAAATGCGCGCTGCTCAGGGCGTCGCCGATCAGCACCCGGTTCCCCACATGCCAGTTGCGGGCACGGATAACGGGGAACTGGCGCCAGTTGGAGTGATTGGAAACCAGCTTGCAACCGTCCAGTTCCGGTGCGAAAACGCGCTCGAACACGGCTTTCCGTGCTTCGGCAGTCATCGTTTCCATGCCCAGGGACTGCCAGGTCTGATGATCGCACTCGGCCACGAAGGTGCTCATCGATTCGGAGTAAGGGTAATAGTGCGCCACGAAGTAACCCGCGCCCTGCTTGCGGAACACCAGGCTGGGAGACGGAAAGGCCTTCTCGACGCCGAACCAGGCGAAGTGGTTGGAGAGACTGGCGCGCGCCACGTCGAACGCGTCGGCCTCGCCGTCGCGCACGCGGGAGTGGATGCCGTCCGCGCCCACGACGACGTCCGCATCCAACGTGGTGAAGTCTTCAATGCGCTGCTCATACCGAATGTCGACGCCCAGTCCCCGGGCGCGGTCGCCCAGGATCTGCAGCAGCTTGATGCGCGGGATGGCCCCGCCACTGCCGGGGCGCTTGATCGTGACCGGCGTATCGCGGGACACAATCACCTGCTGGTCGCTAAAGCGCATCGCCGCCACCAGCGCGTCGAACACCTGCGGCTCGGCATTGCGCAGGTGGGCAAGCCCGGTATCGGCCATGACCACGCCGAAGCCGAAGGTGGCATCCGCGGGGTTCTGCTCGTAGACCGTGATGCGAGCCTCAGGCTGAGACTGCTTCAACAAGATGGAGAGGAACAGGCCCGAAGGCCCTCCTCCAATGATGGCGGCTTTCATGCTTGCTCCAGCGGCGCGATCACCAAAGAATCCATATCGAAACGCTCGATGCGGCCTGCCAGACCACCTGTGAGCGCGCCATACCAAACCGCGGGTTTGAATCCCAGCGCTTTGCGTTGGAAGGTCAGCACGGGCGAACCCTCGATGCGCACGTAACCGTTGCCGGCAGGCTGCACGGCGTAGCCAGGCGTGGCCGCGGCAACCTCGAGCAGCGGTTTGAACTCCAGCACATCCAGCACGAAGATCGCGGCATTTCCGGCGGAGCTTCCACCCAGCGCGGCGCCCTTGGCTTGCCAAACGGGCTCAATGGCCGTGAATCCCTGCTCTTCCAGCCGCATCGCGGCCTCCAGCGTGTTCTGGGCATCGTCTGCATCTTCGCTGCTGAACGGACGCATCTGCCAGGTGATCTCAATCGGATAGCCGTTGGGATCGTTGAAGTAGATGGATTCGATCACCTCGTGACGGATCTGATAGCGCAGGGGAATACCGACCGCCTCCACTCGCGCCCGCCATTGCAGCAGTTCTGCTTCACTTTCCACCCGCCACGCCGTATGCGTCGCGCGGTCCTGGTAGTGGTCGGTCGGGACCAGGCGTTCCGGCCGCTGCGTGCCGATGTAATAGAAGAACGCGATCGTGCTGCCATTGCCGCTGTCGAAGAAAAAGTGCAGGAAGTCGGGATGATTCTCGGGACCCCACCCTTTCGCGGAAATCGCGTGCACAAGCGGCAAGCCCAGCAGGTCCCGATAAAAGCGCACCGTTTCCGAGAGCTTCCATGTCGGCCTGGCGGTGTGGTGCACCCCATGCAAACGCACGGAAGGCGCGGACGAGAAAGGGGATAAGGACGTGTTCATTGGGAATCGACTCCATTCTGGGTGTGGCCGCTCTCGGCCTGCAACAGGGCGGCGATCTGGCTGCGCAAGGCCTTCTTGCTGAGTTTTCCGGAGGCCGATAGCGGGAACTCGTCCACGACTTCAAGGCGCTCGGGCCATTTGAACTTCGCCAACCCGGCGTCTTGCAGATAGCGGCAGACCGCCGGCAGCGTCAAGGGCGATCCGGCATTCCGGGCGATCACGAAGGCACAGACGCGCTCGCCGTAGACCGGGTCGGGCATCGCCACCACGGCAGAGGTCAAGATTTCCGGATGCCCGTTCAGCACGTTCTCTACTTCCTCGGCGTTGATCTTCTCGCCGCCCCGATCGACGACGTCCTTGATCCTTCCGCAGAAGAAGTAGTAGGCGGCATCCCCGAATACCTGGCGCCGCATCAGATCGCCCGACCGATAGAAACCATCCGGCGTGAAGCGATGCACGTCTTCGGCTTCGGACTTGTAGTAGCCGCTGATCGTGTAAGGTCCCTTGAACAGCGCCTCGCCGACCTCGCCTTCCGCTACCGGCACGTCCGTGCCGATCTGCACGATCCTGACCTCGTCGTGCGCGGAAACCGGCCTGCCCACCGAGTGCTCCAGCACGTCGGCGCAGTCGCCGTCTCTTGCAAACATGATCACCCCTTCGGTCATGCCGAAGATGTGAAAGACCGGCGATCCCGTGGTGCGGCGCATCCCTGCGGCATTGCGCGGGGTGACGAATCGGCGGCGCGCTTTCTCGTCTGGGCTGGCACGCTGCAGTTCGGGCAGGATGCGCGTAAGAATGGGACCGGCCACACCGAACCACGTGGGCCGGTATGTCCGCACCAGCCCTTGCAAGGTGGCGTCGTCCAGGCTGCGGCAGACGGTGACCGTTGCGCCGCTGAGCAGGAACGGGCCAAAAAAGCAGCCCATGTTCAGGTTGTGCATGTACGGCGTGGGAAAGAACAGCACATCGTCAGGCGTGTACCGGTTCCAGGCGGCCACGGCGCGCATGTTGTAGAGATACTCGGCCTGAAAGCGCGGAATGATCTTGGGTACGCCGGTCGTGCCGCCCGACAGCTGGAACACCGCAACCTGGAACGGATGATGGGCAATCCGCCCAAGCCGGGTTCGCGCCGCCGCCAGCGGCATCGACGCGATAAGCTGATCGACGGTCGCCGCCGACCCGCGGGCGGTGCCGCGCGCTTGCACCACGAACGCCAGCGACGGCACGTGTTGCTGCATCTGCTCGGCAAACGCCACGTCGTCGAACTTGGGGTCGTCGCCTTGCACCAGGTGCAGCCGCGCCTCCGCCAAATTCCCCAGATACTCGATCTCCAGCTTGCGGAACGCCTGCAACGAGCAGACCGGAATGATGCCAGCCTTCAGGCAAGCGCAGAACATGACCAGCAGCTCATGGCTGTTGCCGCACTGGAAGATCGCGCGGTCCAGCGGTTGCAGCCCCAGGTCCAGCAGCGCCGCGGCCAGGCGGTCGCTGCGCTCATCCAGTTCGCGGTAGGTGTATTGCGCATCCGGCCCCACCAGGGCAAGACGGTCCGCATGGTCGGTGAAGGCCTGGCGCAGCCCGTCGACCAGCGTTTCCTGCGTCAGGACGCCCTGCTGTAGATAGGCGTTCAGCCGGGCCGCATCCGGGTAGCGCACCCCGGCCAACCGCTGCGCCGGCAGGATATTTTCCAAACTCGACATAGTTTCCTCTTTCGCCCCAGACAGGCGCGTCTCCATCCCTTTATCCACGAACCGCCTCACCAGCGCGCACGCAGCCACTCCACCAGATGCCGGGCCGCCACGGCCCTGCCCGCCGGTTCGTCCTTGCCCAGCGCCATGCCGTGATGATTGCCACGGACCCGCA
>NZ_DBHKZA010000158.1:0-5512 GCF_057314935.1 Achromobacter sp. | reverse complement strand
AAGACAGCCAGGAACGGCCGGGTCCGTCCGGCCGGGCTGCTCTAGGGCGCGCGTGGCGGCTCGGGCAGCCCGAGCCTGCCCCGCCGGCCGACATTGTCATCAATAAGACAAATCGCGCCGCGGCATCCGGCGTAACATAAACACGGTTTCACACTTACGTTTACGTTAACGTCATGCCAAAATCGACAGGCTGACGTTCACGAGACGGCAGCAACGCCAACAGACAATACTGATTACAACAGGAGACAGGCTGTGGACTTGGAACTGACCGACGAGCAGCGCGCGTTCGCGCAGGCCGCCCGCGACTACGCCGAGGGCGAACTGGCGCCCCACGCCGCGCGCTGGGACGCCGAAGGCATCTTCCCCCGCGAGGCCTTCGCCCGGGCGGGCGAGATGGGCTTCTGCGCCATTTATGCCAGTGAAGAGATCGGCGGCCTGGGCCTGCCGCGTCTGGACGCCACGCTGGTGTTCGAGGAGATGGCGGCGGTGGATCCGTCGACGACCGCTTTCCTGACGATCCACAACATGGCCACCTGGATGGTCGGCAAATGGGGGCAGCCCGCGCTGCGCGAGGCTTGGGGCCCCCAACTGGCCAGCGGCCAGAAGCTGGCGTCGTACTGCCTGACCGAGCCGGGCGCCGGCTCGGACGCCGCCTCCCTGTCCACCCGGGCACAGCGCGACGGCGACGACTATGTGCTGAACGGCGCCAAGGCCTTCATCTCGGGCGGCGGCGATACCGACCTGCTGGTGGTGATGGCGCGCACGGGCGGCGAGGGGGCGGGCGGCATCAGCGCGTTCGCCGTGCCGGCCGATACCCCGGGCATCAGCTACGGCCGCAAGGAAGAGAAAATGGGGTGGAACAGCCAGTCCACGCGCCCCATCACGTTCGAAAACGTCCGCGTGCCGGCCGGCAACCTGCTGGGCCAGGAGGGCGAGGGCTTCAAGATCGCCATGAAGGGCCTGGACGGCGGCCGCATCAATATCGGCACGTGCTCGGTGGGCGCGGCACAGGGCGCGCTGGACGCCGCCCGCCGCTACATGGACGAGCGCCGGCAGTTCAACCGCCGGTTGGCCGAGTTCCAGGCCCTGCAGTTCAAGCTGGCCGACATGGCCACGCATCTGGTGGCGGCGCGCCAGATGGTGCGCCTGGCCGCCTGCAAGCTGGATGCGGGCGCGCCGGATGCGGCGACCTACTGCGCCATGGCCAAGCGCTTCGCGACGGACATGGGCTTCCAGATTTGCCTGGATGCGCAACAGATTCATGGCGGTTACGGATACTTGCGGGACTATCCCTTGGAGCGTCTGGTGCGCGATACTCGCGTTCATCAGATCCTGGAGGGCACCAACGAGATCATGCGCGTGATCATTGCCCGCCAATTGTTGGAAAAAGGAGCCGACATAAGATGAATGCACCGGTGTTGTTCGAAGAAAGAAGTGCGGCGAACGGCATGCGGTTCGGGATCGCGACGCTGAATGCGCCGCAGACCCTGAACGGCCTGTCGCTGGAAATGGTGGATTTGCTGGCGGCTCGCCTGGACGAATGGGCCCGCGATCCGGGCGTGGCCCTGGTGGTCTTGCAAGGCGCGGGCGAGAAAGCGTTCTGCGCCGGCGGCGACCTGCACGGCCTGTACCGCAGCATGGGTGAGAACCAGGGCAAGAGTGGTTGGAGCAACGCCTACGCGCGCCGCTTCTTCGAGCACGAATACCGGCTGGACTACCGCATCCACACGTATCCGAAGCCGGTGCTGTGCTGGGGGCACGGGATCGTCATGGGCGGCGGCATCGGCCTGATGATGGGCGCCAGCCACCGCGTGGTGAGCGAGACCTCGCGCCTGGCGATGCCGGAAGTGTCCATCGGCCTGTTTCCCGACGTGGGCGGCAGCTGGCTGCTGAACCGCATGCCGGGCCGCATCGGCTTGTTCCTGGCCCTGACGGGCGCCCATATGAACACCGCCGACGCCTTTTTCGCCGGTTTGGCGGACTTCCGCCTGAACCATGCGGATTGGCCGAAGCTGCTGGCCTCGCTGGAAGAGCAGCCCTGGGCCGGGCAGGCCGCGGGGGCGCCGGAATCGTCGCTCGCGCCGCGTTCCATGAACGACGGCCTGCTGCGCCGCGCGCTCACCGCGCTGGAACCGCAGACGCCGCTGGACCCGGGCCATCTGCGCCAGCACTCGTTCCTGATCAACAACCTGTGCAACGGCAATCGGCTGGACGAGATCTATGAAGAGCTGGCGCTGTTGAAGGACCACGCGGATCCGTGGCTGGCGCGCGCGGCGACGACGATGCTGGCGGGTTCGCCGGGCTCGGTCCGCCTGGCTTTCGCGTTGCAGCAACGTACGCGCCTGCGGTCGCTGGACGACGTCTTCCGCGCCGAGTACATCGCGGCGCTGGCCTGCACGGCGCACGGCGATTTCGCCGAAGGCATCCGCGCCTTGCTGGTGGACAAAGACAAGAAGCCGCACTGGAATCCCGCCGTGCTGGACATGGCGACGGATGCCTGGGTGCAGAAGTTCTTCGAAGAACCGTGGCCCGCTGGCGAGCCGCATCCCCTGGCCGATCTGGGCCAGGAAGGGCGTTGACGCGCCGGCCGGTTCGCCTGGCGGGCCGGCCACCCCAAGATTTCCGTCATGCAGGTCACGATGAATCCATACCTACAGCAATAGCAACAGGAGACAAGACATCATGAGCAGTATCGCGTTTATCGGTTTGGGCAACATGGGCGCGCCCATGGCATTGAATCTGGTCAAGGCCGGCCACAGCCTGACGGTGTTCGACCTGGTGCCGGCCGCCGTCAAGCTGCTGACCGACGCCGGCGCGCGCGCTGCCGCGTCCGCGTCCGAAGCCGTCAAGGGCGCCGAGGTGGTGATCTCGATGCTGCCGGCCAGCAAGCACGTCGAAGGCCTGTACCTGGGCGAAGACCTGCTGGGCAAGATTTCGTCCAGCGCGCTGGTCATCGAATGCAGCACCATCGCGCCGGATTCGGCGCGCAAGGTGGCACAGGCGGCCGACGTGCGGGGTATCGCCATGATCGACGCCCCGGTGTCGGGCGGCACGGGCGGCGCGGCCGCGGGCACGCTGACCTTCATCGTGGGTGGCCAGGAGGCTGCCCTGGAGCGTGCGCGCCCCGTGCTGGAGAAGATGGGCAAGAACATCTTCCACGCGGGTCCGGCGGGCGCCGGCCAGGTGGCCAAGATCTGCAACAACATGCTGTTGGGCATCCTGATGGCGGGCACGTCCGAGGCGCTGGCGTTGGGCGTGGCCAACGGGCTGGACCCGAAGGTGCTGTCCGACATCATCGCCAAGAGCTCCGGGCGCAACTGGGCGACCGAACTCTACAACCCCTGGCCGGGCGTCATGGACCATGCGCCGGCATCCAAGGGCTACGCGGGCGGTTTCGGTGTCGACCTGATGCTCAAGGACCTGGGCCTGGCGGCCGAGGCGGCGTTGTCGGCACGCGCCTCCATCCCGTTGGGCGAACTCGCGCGCAACCTGTATTCGCTGCACAGTTCAGGCGGCTCGGGCAAGCTGGACTTCTCCAGCATCGTCAACCTGGTCAAGCGCGAGCAGGACTGACATGAGCGGCCATCAGTCTCCGTCCGACCCGGCGGCGCGGGTCAAGGCGAGCTTCGCGCAGCAGAGCATCATGCGGCTGCTGGGCGCCGGGCTGGACGTGGTGGAGCCGGGCAGGGTGGACATCCTGCTGCCTTATCGCGCGGACCTCTGCCAGCAGAACGGTTTCCTGCATGCGGGGATTTCCACCACGATCGCGGATAGCGCGGGCGGCTATGCGGCCTTCACGCTGTTCGGGCCCGGCGAAGACGTCCTGACCTCGGAGTTCAAGATGAACTTCCTGGCGCCCGCCAAGGGCGACCGCTTTGTCGCCAGCGGCCGGGTGGTGAAGCCGGGCAAGCGCCTGTCGATCTGCCAGGTCGAAGTGCATGCCTACGAAGGCGAGCAGGCCACGATGTGCGTGATAGGCTTGCTTACCGCGGTACGCGTGACGCCGCGATGAATCCGGCGGCGCGCGTCCGGCCTTCCGGGCTGGGCGCGCGCCGCGCTTGTCACGCGCTGCATGGGTGCCGCGCAATGCCTTCAAAAGAACATCATCGGATCTTCCGCAGCAACTGGCTGCGTGCCGCCGTGCTTGGCGCCAACGACGGCATCGTCTCCACGGCCAGCCTGATCACCGGCGTGGCGGCGGCGCAGGCCACGCACGGGGCCATCCTGACCTCGGGCCTGGCGGGGCTGGTGGCGGGCGCGCTGTCGATGGCGGCGGGCGAATACGTCTCCGTGCGGTCGCAGGCCGACACCGAGGCCGCGGACCTGCGCCTGGAGCAGCGTTCGTTGAAGGGCAATTCGGAAGAAGAGCTGGCCGAACTGGTCGACATCTATGTGGGGCGCGGCCTGACGCCGGACCTTGCGGCGCAGGTGGCGCGCCAGCTGACCCGCCACGATGCGCTGGACGCCCATGCGCGCGATGAGCTTGGCATTTCGATCCACAACCGGGCGCAGCCCGTGCAGGCCGCGGTGGCGTCCGCGGCCTCGTTCGCCGGCGGCGCCGCATTGCCGCTGGCGGTGGCCGCGGCCGCGCCGGTGCCGCAGCTGATCGCTTGGGTGATCGGCGCGTCGGTGGTTTGCCTGGCGGCGCTTGGCGCGCTGGCCGCCGGGGCCGGGGGCGCGCCCAAGGCGCCCGCGGCGTTGCGCGTAACGGTGCTGGGGGCCTTGGCGATGGCGGCGACTGCCGCCGTCGGGGCCCTGTTCGGCGTGGCCGTGTAAGACCGGCGCCGGGCGCCGGAAGGGCCTTAGGGCGTGATCGAGTAGGGCAGCGGGGCCGGGGCGATGCGGGGGCCGTCCGCCGCGCCCAGCCGCAGGTCGCCTTCGGGCAGGGCGGCAAGCGTCGTTTCGAACAGTACGGAGGCGACGCCGGCTTCGCTGGCGGCATCCACGACGCGGCCGATCGGCTCGCCGGGCTGGGTGGCGTCGAACACGTCCACGCCCGCCAACGCCGCGCCTAGCAGGCTGGCGTCAGCAATGGTGCCGTAAGCCATGCGGCGCTTGACGGTGCCGCGGTAGTGGCTGCGCGCCACGACTTCCTGGCCCGGATAACAGCCCTTGGTGAAGCTGACGCCCTGGATCAGTTCCAGGTTGACGGTCTGCGGGATGAACACGTCTTGCGTGGCCGTGGCGATCCAGGGGATGCCGGCGGCCAGGTCCGCCACCTGCCATTGCGAGGCGGGGGCCAAACCCAGCACGGCAGCTAGCGGGGCGGCCTCATTCAATTGTTCGTCGGACGCGATCCACCACCAGCGCAGGCGGCCGTCGGCCGAGGGCGCGGCGATCCAGGTGCCCGATGGCAGGTCGGCGCGCTGCCATGCGGCGCGCGGCAAGGCGCCGGTCACGGCTTCCAGCGCGGCGGCGTCTTCGGCCGTTGCCTGCACGCCCGCGACGTTCAGCGGCGCGGGGGCCAGCTTGACCTTGGCGCGCAGCACGAACATCGACAGGCGCTTGATCA
>NZ_DBHKZA010000157.1:0-5819 GCF_057314935.1 Achromobacter sp. | reverse complement strand
TGCATCAAGGCCAGGTGGTGCTGGACGTGTCCGGCGACGAGCGCCGCGGCATGGATGTGCCGGACCTGCTGGCCATGTTCGAACGCGTGCGTGGCGAAAAGCTGTCAGACGACGCGCTGTTGCTGGGCTGATTCCGTCCGCTTCAAGCAAAAGCGCGCGGCCCCAAAAGGCCGCGCGCTTTTTTTGCGTCGCGGGGCAGGGCGGCGTCGCCGGCTCAGGGCAGGCCGCGCCACCGCGCCAGAAGCAGTGTCTCGATGTCATGCACCGGCAGGCCGGTGGCCCGCGCGACGGCGTCGCGGTAGGGCGGCATGTTGGTGCACTCCAGCACGATGTTGCGCAGGCCGGGGGCGCGCGCGACCAGGCGCCGGGCGGCATCGACCACGTTGCGTTCGGCCTCGGCCAGATCCATCTCGAGGGCGTTCGCCAGGATGCGCGCATGCATTTCGCAGCCGGGCGCGAGGCCCTCGACGACCGCGCCGGGGGGAACGCCGACGGCATCCAGGATCGTGCGCGACAGCGACTGCGCATCAAAGGTGACGATGCCGACGCGTTCCAGGCCCTGGCATTGCAGCAGGCTGGAGGTGACGACCGGCACGGACACGGCCGCCTGCAGCGCCGCCTGGTACCTGGCCAGAAACCCGCAGCTGGTTGAAATCAGCTGGGCGCCCTGCGCGGCCAGCGCTACGGCCGCGTCCACGAAGGGCTGCAGGAAGGACGGGTCGGCGTCTTGCACGATCTTGCGCGGCGAGGCGCCTTGCACGGTGGCAAAGCGCACCGGGATGCCGGCGCGCGAGTAGGTCTCGCGGTTGCCGACGTCGCCCGGAGGTCGCGGAAAACGGGTGTCCAGCATCAGCACGCCCAGGAATCCAGTGGTGGGCATGGCTCAGCTTTCCAGGCCGGGCGCGCGGTTAAAGCGCGCCAGGAAGGCGCGGGTGGCCTCGTTCCGGGGGTTGCCGATCACGACATCGGGCGGGCCGGCTTCCGCCACGACGCCGTCGCGCATGAAGACCACCTGGTCCGCCACTTCCTTGGCGAAGCCGATTTCGTGCGTCACGAGGATCATGGTCATGCCGTCGCGGGCCAAGCCCTTGATGACGTTCAGCACTTCGCCCACCAGCTCGGGGTCCAGCGCCGACGTGGCCTCGTCGAACAGCATGACGGCTGGCTGCATCGCGAGCGCTCGGGCGATGGCCACGCGTTGCTTCTGGCCGCCCGACAGCTTGTCCGGAAAATAATCGGCGCGTTCCAGCAGGCCCACCTTGCCCAGCAGTTCGCGGGCCAGCGCCTCGGCTTCCTTTTTCGGCCGACGCAGCACGGTGACGGGACCTTCCATCACGTTTTGCAACGCGGTCATGTGCGGGAACAGGTTGAAGTGCTGGAACACCATGCCGGCCGATGCGCGAAAGCTGGCCAGCTTGCGTTCGCTGGGCAGCCGCGTGTTTGCGCCCTGGAAGGTCAGCGACTGGTTGCCTACCGTGATCTGGCCGCCGTCGGGGATCGTGAGCAGGTTGATGCAGCGGAGCAGGGTGGATTTGCCGGAGCCGGACGGGCCGATCAACGCCACGACCTGGCCCCGTTCGACTTGCAGGTTGATGTCCTTGAGCACTTCCTGATTGGCGAACGACTTGCGCAAGCCCTGGATGCTGATGATAGGGGGGCTCATGGTCATGCCTCTTTGCTGATGCCGCCGAATTCCAGCTTCTTGGCCCACATCGTGAACGGAAGCAGGATCACGAAATACGCGACTGCGATGAAGGTGTAGATCTCTAGCGGGCGGTACGTATCGTGGGCGATGACCTGGCCCTGGTAGAGCAGGTCCGGCACGGCCAGCACCGAGAGCAGCGACGTGTTCTTCAGCTGCATGATGGATTGGTTCATCAGCGGCGGCACCATCTTCTTGAAGGCCTGCGGCAGCACCACGCGGCGCAGCGCCTGCGAGGGCGTCATGCCCAGCGCCTTGGCGGCTTCGGTCTGTCCGGCATCGGTCGAAATGATGCCGCCGCGGATGATCTCTGAATAGAAGGCGCCACCGTACAGCGCCAGGCACAGCGTGGCCGCCATGACCGGCGACATTTCGATGCCGGTCACGACGGGCAGGGCGTAGTAGAACCAGACCAGCTGCACCAGGACCGGCGTGCAGCGGAACACTTCGATGTAAGCCCGAAGCGGCGCCGTGATGAACACGTTGCGCGACAGCCGCCCAAGCCCCGTCACAAGGCCGATCGCCAGGCCAAGGAACACGCAAAGGATGGTGAACAGGATCGTGTTCAGCACCCCGGTGGCGATCAGCTTGCGGTACTCCCAGAGCACGCTGAAATCCCAGTCGTAGTTGACGGCGTTTCCGGCGATGCTGTCCCATTTCTTGACGATCGCGAACAGCGCGATCGCGGCGACTGCGACAAAGAGCCACGTCGTCAGGCGGGAGCGAGAGGGAAGGGTTCCATTCTGGTCATTCATGGCGCAGGCCTTAGAACTTGATTTCGGGCGGGAAGGCCTCGGGCGGGACATTGGCGAGTTTCTGCATGTTGCCCAGGATCACGCCCCGCACTTCGTCTTTCGCGCGGATGTCGGCCAGCCAGGCGTTGACCGCCTTTTGCAGCGAGTCGTCGCCTTCCTTGCGCAGGCCGATACTGACGGGCGCGGTCTCCACCGGAGCGGGGATGCTCATCGTGCCGATGTTCGGGCGCTTTTCCAGCAGGGGCTTGGCCAGCAGCACCACCAGGATCTGGCAGTCGGCACGGCCCGAGGACAACGCCAGGGTGGCGGCGCCCGAGTTCTCCAGGCGCGTCACGTTCGCCTTCTGCAGCACGCGGGTGGCCAACTGGTCATGGCTGGAGCCCACGTCCACGACCACACGGGTTTCCGGCGTGTCCAGTTCGGCCCACGACTTGCCGACGAATCCCTTGCGGCAAACGGTGGTGTAGGTATTGTTGAACAGCGTGTCCGAGAAGTTCACCACTTCCTTGCGGGCCGGGGTGGGCGCCATGCCGAACATCAGGTCGATCTTGTTGGTCTGGACGTCCAGCACCGAGTTGCCCCAGGTGGTTTCCAGGTACTCGGTCTTGACCCCCAGGCGAGCCGCGAACATCTCGGCGAAATCGGGGCCGAAGCCTTCCCACTTGCCCGTATTCAGATTCTTGTTGAAATAGGGGATGGCGCCGGCGATGGCGCCGATGCGGATCGTCTTGGTGCGCATGATGCGCTCCATTGCCGTCTCGTTGGCGGACTGCGCCTGGGCGGCGCTCGGCAGGCCAAGACTGGCCAGGCTGGCCAGGGCAAGGACGGACGCCAGGAAACTACGTTTTGTGCTCATCGACTTCTCCTCAAAAGTGTGCGGGCTCTAGATGAAGCGGCCAGGGCGGAACGCCTGGTGGCGCGCTCGGCTGGTGGCGTCAAACATCAGTTCGCCCAGTATCTTCGCCGTTCCTGGCGCCGTGCTGAATCCGATATGTTGGTGGCCCAAGGCGAGCCACAAGCCAGGATGGCGCGGGGCTTCGCCGATCATCGGGCGGCTGTCTGGCAACGTGGGCCGCCGGCCCAGCCAGGCGGCCGGATCCAGTCGTTCGCCCAGCGGAAAGGCTTCGCGCGCACGCGCTTCAGACAAGTCCAGTTGCGCCGGCCTGGCCGGCGCGTCGCAGTCGTCCAGCTCGACGCCCGTCGTCAGGCGCAGGCCGCGTGCCATGGGCGACAGCACATAGCCGCCGCCGGTGTCGTAGACCGGACGCGAGACGCGCGCGCCGTTCAGGCCGCTGTAGTGCATGTGGTAGCCGCGTTCGAACGCCATGGGCAGATCGATGCCCGCGGTTTTCAGCAGGCTTTTGGACCATGGCCCCAGCGCCACGACCACTTGATCCGCGCGCAGCGATTCGGATCCCTGCGCGCCTTGCACCGTCCAGCCCTGGCCGTCGCGGCGGATGCTGCTGGCTGTCAAACACCTGAACGCGCCACCCGAGCGGCGGAACAAGTCGGCGTATGCCGCGACCACTTCATGCGGGTCGTCCACGGAATACGACCCCTGGATCCACAGCGCGCGATGAAAGATGGGCGCCAGCGCGGGTTCCAGCTCGGCCAGTTCGGCCGGAGCCAGCGCCTGGGTCGGAACCTGGAATTGCGCGTAGGCCCGGCGGGACAGTTCACCGCCATTCCACGCCTGTTCCGAGCGGTACAGGAATATCCATCCCGAGTCGCGCAGGCGATGCCGGGCGCCGCTGGCATCCAGCAGCCGCAGGTGTTCCGGCGCCGACAAGCGGATCAGCCCGTCCAGCGCCGCCGCGGTTTCCTGAAAGACCGCCGGCCGGGCGTTTAGCAGGAACCGCGTCGCCCAGCCCAGGTTCTTCGCCAGGTAGCCGCGGCGGTAGCGGAACTGGACGGTGTCGTTCTTGAGCAGCCGGGGCAGTTGGCGCCACAAGCCGGGATGGTTGAACGGCATCAGTGAGCTGCGCGCCAGGACGCCCGCGTTGCCCAGGGACGTTTCCATGCCGGGCTCCTGCCGGTCGACGAGGGTGACGGCGAGGCCCCGGCGCTGCAGTTCCAGCGCGCAACAGACACCCACAATGCCCGCTCCCAGGACAATGACGTGCTTTCCCATGTGTCGTTCTTTTAAGCGTCAAGGACGGGGATTGTATTGCAGCCCCTACATGGCGATGAAGCACAATTGTGCTAGGTGTCCGTCAGGCCGACGGGGGCTTTTCACCCAGAATGCGGCGGGCCGCCACGACGCCCCACCATGCCGCTTCTTCGAAGACGGAATACCCCGACAAGTCCGCATGCGCGAACAGGATCGGCCCGTCGACGTCCCGCAGCGCGGCCAGCCCGGGGTTGGAAAGATAGCCGCATAGCGGGGAGGCCATCGCGTGGCCCCGCACGGTGATGTCAAGCCGGCGCGCGTTGCGCCAGAACTCGCGGCCGTAAGCGGCGACGAGATCGGCGGCGGCTTCGTCGCGCAACGCTTGCGGGCTGGCCGTGGCCAGCCATTGCCGCGCGGCGTCAGGCGTCTGCCCGCTTAGCGCGTGATAGGCGGTGAATACCGTGCGCGGCGACCGGGTCACGCGCAGCAGTTGGTGCGTGGACACGACGTAGCCCAACGCCTGCCCCTGGTAGACCACGTTGTCCCAGGACAGCGGCTCGCCGGGCGCTTCCATCGGGTAGCCCTCCAGCACGAAATTCGACACCAGCCACGGCGCATGCGACGAGGCATGCACGGCAGGGTCATAGCCGTAAGCGCGGATGTCTGCCAGCAGGCGCTGGGCCACGAATAGCGGCATGGCGCAGACCGTGCGGCGGGACTGCACGGTGTAGGCGCCGGGCACGGGGGCGTCCGTCATGCAGGTCGTGAGCGGGCCGGCGGGCGTTTCCGTGACCCGGAGCGCGGTGCCGTCAAGCAGCCATCGGGTGTGCCCCAGCTTTTGGTTGATCGCATCGCGCATGCGGTCCGTCAGCGCGGCCAGCCCGCCGGGCCACGTCAGCACCGCGCCTTCGCCGGCGTTGGCCGCGTGGCCGTCGCGGCTGGCGAAGTAGTGCAGGCCGGCCCAGGCCGACACCACGTCGTACTGCGCGCCGTAGTCGTCGCGGCAGCAATAGTTCAGATACCAGTGCAGGGCGGGCGAGGTGTAGCCCTCGCGCTCCAGCCACTGCTTGAACGTCATCGCATCCAGCGCGCGCCATGCCGGGTCCTGCGACGACAGCACGATGGGAATGCTGAAGACCTTGCGGCCGTCGCTTCCGACTTGCGTATGCAGCCGGTCGATCAGCGCCAGGAACTGGCGGTGCTGCGCCACATCGGTCTCGGGCAGCCCGGTCATGGGCAGCAGCCCGTCTTC
>NZ_DBHKZA010000156.1:0-5953 GCF_057314935.1 Achromobacter sp. | reverse complement strand
CATGCCGACGCCTTCTTTGCGCGCTCCGCGAACAAGCTCGACTTCGGAAACTGGGGCGAGAAGGAAAAGGTGGCGCTGAGCTGCCGCATTCTCGCCAGCGAAGGCCATTCGGAAACCCTGGCAGGCCAGATCACCGTGCGCAAGGAAGACGGCACGTTCCTGACCACGCCCTTGGCACAGGCGTTCGACGAAATCGATCCGGCTTCGGTCATGCGCATCAACGAGGACATGGAAGTGCTCGAGGGCCCGGGCACGCCCAACCCCGCCGTGCGCTTCCATTTCTGGGTCTATCGCCAGCGTCCCGACGTGCAATGCATCATCCACACGCACCCGCCGCATGTGTCGACGTTGTCGATGACGGGCCAGCCGCTGGTCGTCGCGCACATGGACGCGACTCCGTTTCACAACGACTGCGCGCACCTGAAGGAATGGCCGGGCCTGCCCATCGCCGACCAGGAAGGCGAGATCATTTCAGCGGCGCTGGGCGACAAGCGCTGCATCCTGCTGGCCAACCATGGATTTCTGGCCGCGGGATCCTGCGTGGAAGAGGCGCTGTACCTGTCGGTGCTGATTGAACGCGCGGCCCGCAATCAGTTGCAGGCAGCCGCCGCCTACGGCGAGGTAAAACCGGTGAATGATGCACTGGCCGCCGAATCGCATGACTTCCTGCTCAAGCCCAGCATCGTGCGGGCGAGCTTCGCCATGTTCGCGCGCCGCGTCGAACGGCAAATGGCCGCGCGATAGCGCACGCGGGCAACAAGCCGCAGCCGGGATCCGCGCGTGGGCGGGTCCCGGGGCTGCGGCAAAGACAGATCAGGGCTTTTTGAGCAGGTCGCGGATTTCGCGCAGCAGCGCCACGTCTTCCGGCGTTGCGGCCGGTGCGGCCGGCGCTTCCTCGGCCTTGGTGCGGGCCTTGTAGATGGCCTTGACCATCCAGAAGATCACGAACGCCAGCAACACGAAGTTGATGATGATGGTGACGAAATTACCCCACGCGAACACGTTTGCGCCCGCTTTGGTGAGGTCGGCATACGTCATCGGGCCGTTGTAGCCGGCCGGCATGGACAGCACCAGGAACTTGTTCGAAAAATCGACCGAGCCGCCAAGGATGAAGTTGACCAAAGGCATGACGATGTCTTTGACGAGCGAATCGACGATCCTGCCGAACGCTGCACCGATAATGACACCCACCGCCAAGTCGACCGCATTGCCTTTTACGGCGAAATCTCGGAATTCTTTGACGAAACCAGTTGCTTTGCTCATAAAAGCACTCCCTTCGTGATACGCCCGTCAGTGGGCTGGCGCTATAATACGCGGTTGCTATGTTGTTACATATTCCCGCGAACCCGATGCCGCAGAAATGATGCTACTCGTAGAGCGGGCGCATCAACAAGGATAGGAAGATGAGTCAGGATACGCTGGTGCACGATGATGACGGTGCGGTTGATCCCAACCTGCCACCTGATCCTTCGCGACGTTTCTGGGTTACCACCGCCTGTGCTGTGGGTGGCGTAGCAGGTGTCGCAACGGCTTTGCCGCTTGTGAGCACATTTTCTCCCTCTGAAAAGGCCCGTGCGGCCGGGGCCCCTGTAGAAGTGGATATCGGCGATATACCCGTCGGCACCATGAAGACAGTGGAATGGCGTGGGAAGCCGGTGTGGATCATTCACCGTTCTCCCGAACAGCTCGCCGCCCTGAAAGCGCTGGACCCTCTACTGGCCGATCCCGATTCCAAGCGGCCTGGCTTCACTCCCAAATACGCCGAAAACGAAGCTCGCTCGCGCAAGCCCGAGATCTTCGTCTGTGTCGGCATCTGTACCCATCTGGGCTGCTCGCCCACCTCGCACTTCGAAACAGGCGGCGGTGGCGGCATGGGCGCCAATTGGCAAGGCGGATTCCTCTGTCCGTGCCACGGCTCCACGTTCGACCTGGCTGGCCGGGTCTACAAGAACAAGCCTGCTCCCGATAATCTCGAAGTACCGCCTTACCAATATCTCAGCGACACCCGCATCATTGTGGGCGTTGATGAAGACAACAAGGCCTGACGCTCGCGTCGCGCTTTTTTCCCGAATTACGTAAGTAAAACAAATACGCCACGTATTAGAGAAGGAGCCGTTACATGGCTGGCGAGAAAACCGTCGAGACGACAGGCCTGTTGGGCTGGCTGGACCGGCGCTTTCCGGTGACCTCCACCTGGAAAGCCCATCTGTCCGAGTACTACGCACCGAAGAATTTCAACTTCTGGTATTTCTTTGGCTCTCTGGCCTTATTGGTCCTGGTGCTGCAGATCGTGACCGGCATTTTCCTGGTCATGCATTACAAGCCGGACGCCGAACGCGCGTTCCAGTCCGTCGAATACATCATGCGCGAAGTCCCTTGGGGCTGGCTGGTGCGCTATATGCACTCCACCGGCGCGTCGATGTTCTTCGTCGTCGTGTACCTGCACATGCTGCGCGGGCTGCTTTACGGTTCCTACCGCAAGCCGCGCGAACTCGTGTGGATCTTCGGCGTGGCGATTTTCCTCTGTCTGATGGCCGAAGCTTTCTTCGGCTACCTGCTTCCCTGGGGCCAGATGTCGTATTGGGGCGCCCAGGTGATCGTGAACCTGTTCGCGGCCATTCCGTTCATCGGCCCTGAACTGTCGATCTGGATCCGCGGCGACTACGTCGTGTCGGACGCCACGTTGAACCGCTTCTTCGCCTTCCACGTCATCGCGATTCCGCTGGTGCTGGTGGGCCTGGTGGCGGCTCACCTGGTGGCGCTGCACGAAGTCGGCTCGAACAACCCGGACGGCATCGAGATCAAGCAGGGCCCGAAAGACAAGTACGGCCGGCCCAAGGATGGCATCCCGTTCCACCCGTTCTATTCCGTGCATGACCTGATGGGCGTGGCAGGCTTCCTGCTCGTGTTCGCGTTCATCGTGTTCTTCGCGCCGGAAATGGGCGGGTACTTCCTCGAGTTCAACAACTTCATCCCTGCTGACTCGCTGAAGACGCCTCCGCACATCGCTCCGGTCTGGTACTTCACGCCGTTCTACTCGATGCTGCGCGCCACCACCGACGAATTCACGTGGGTGCTGGCAGGCGCATCGGTGCTGGGCGCCATCGCGTTGCTCGTCAAGAGCAACCTGAAGGGCATCCTGCGCGTGGCCATCCCCGGCATCCTGATCGTCGTGGCCGTGCTGCTGCGCGTGATCGACGCCAAGTTCTGGGGCGTGGTCGCCATGGGCGGTACTGTCGTCATCCTGTTCTTCCTGCCGTGGCTGGACCATTCCCCGGTCAAGTCGATCCGCTACCGCCCCACGTGGCACAAGTGGATCTACGGCATCTTCATGGTCAACTTCCTGGTGCTCGGCTACATCGGTACGCAGCCGCCCAGTCCGCCGTTGAACATCACGTCGCAAATCGGCACGCTGCTGTACCTGGCATTCTTTTTCCTGATGCCGGTCTGGAGCCGCCTTGGCACCTTCAAGCAAGTGCCTGAGCGCGTTACGTTCCACGCCCACTGAGCCCCACCAGATAACGGATTAACCATGATCAAGAAGCTGATTGGTGCCGTGGCCTTGATGCTCACGTGTACCGCCGCATTCGCCGCCGAAGGCGGGTTCCCGCTGGACAAGGCGCCGTACCGCGTCAACGACATGGCGTCGCTGCAAAACGGCGCCAAGCTGTTCGTCAACTACTGCCTGAACTGTCATAGCGCATCGTCGATGCGCTACAACAAGTTGAAGGACATCGGGCTGACCGACCAGCAAATCAAGGAAAGCCTGCTGTTCACCGGCGAAAAGGTGGGCGACATGATGACTGTCGCCATGACGCCCAAGGACGCCAAGAAGTGGTTTGGCACGACGCCCCCGGACTTGTCCGTGATCGCCCGCGCCAAATCGGTCAACGCCGGCCCGTCCGGCGCGGACTACATCTATACCTACCTGCGCACCTTCTACCGCGATTCGTCACGCGCCACCGGCTGGAACAACCTGGTTTTCCCGGCCGTGGGCATGCCCCACGCGCTCTGGGAGCTCCAGGGTCCGCGCGAGCTGACGACCGTGGCCATGCATGAAGTGGAAGCCAAGGATGCCAAGGAAGGCGCACCCAAAACCTGGGAACGCGTCACGACGGTGTACGATGCTCAAGGTTTTTCCACGGTCAAGGCCGAACCGGTAGCTGATTACCGCGGCCATGCCACCTTTGATGCCAAATTTAAGGCCGCCAACCCGGCCCAAGTCGCAACATACGACAACGACGTCGCAGACCTGACCGCGTTCATGTCCTGGATGGCCGAGCCCGTCCAGACGTTACGCGTCCGTATCGGCGTCGGTGTCATGTTGTTCCTGCTGTTGTTCTTCCTGGTTACGTGGCGCTTGAACGCTTCGTACTGGAAGCACGTGCGCTAACCGCAACGCCCCGCCAGGCATACAACCGTCCCCGTTTAAAAACAGGGACGGTATTGGCGGATAGGGCTGTACGCCTATCCCGCCTGGCAATCGGGGCCAGCGCCTGCTAGATTTAGGCGCTGGCCTTTCGTTTTTCATAAAGGACTTTCACCATGATGGTGCTCTATTCCGGAACCACGTGTCCGTTTTCGCAACGCTGCCGCTTCGTGTTGTTCGAAAAGGGTATGGATTTCGAGATCCGCGACATCGACCTGTACAACAAGCCCGAAGACATCTCGGTGATGAACCCGTACGGTCAAGTGCCCATTCTGGTCGAGCGCGACCTGGTCCTGTACGAGTCGAACATCATCAACGAGTACATCGACGAGCGCTTCCCGCACCCGCAGCTCATGCCCGCTGACCCGGTCATGCGCGCCCGCACCCGCCTGTTCCTCTACAACTTCGAGAAGGAACTGTTCGTTCACGTCTCGACGCTGGAAGACCGCAGCGCCAAGCCGGACGAGAAGAAGCTGGCCCATGCCCGCCAGAACATCCGCGACCGCCTGGCCCAGCTGGCCCCCATGCTGCTGAAGAACAAGTACATGCTGGGCGAAGAGTTCTCCATGCTGGACGTGGCCGTGGCTCCGCTGTTGTGGCGCCTGGACCACTACGGCATCGAACTGCCCAAGAATGCGGCTCCGCTGCAAAAGTACGCCGAACGCATCTTCTCGCGTCCGGCTTACATCGAAGCGCTGACGCCTTCGGAAAAAGTGATGCGTCGTTAAGGCTGGTTGTGTGATGGGTGAAACTTCGACCAAACCGTATCTGATCCGCGCACTGCACGAATGGTGCACCGACAACGGCTACACGCCGTACATCACCGTGCAGGTCGACGAGCACACCATGGTGCCCGTCGCGCATGTACGTGACGGTCAGATCACACTGAACGTGGGCACGCTGGCCACCAACCGACTGGTGCTGGGCAATGAATTCATCGAATTCCAGGCCCGCTTCAGCGGCGTGACCGAAAACGTCTACGTTCCCGTCGGCGCCGTCAGCGCCATCTACGCGCGCGAAACCGGCGCCGGCATGGGCTTCGAAGTGCAGCCCTACGAACCGCCAGCGGCCGGCGCACAAGGCGTGGCGGACACCGCCGCGCCCGAAAGCACCGATGCCGAGGCCACGCCGGGCGACGACGGCGGTGATGACGACGAACCCAAGCGTCCGCGCCTGACCATCGTCAAATAGCCGCCGCGATGCGGGGACGGCGCGCCTGGCGCAACGTCCCTGCAAGCCAGACTGATTCCCACGCTCCGTGCCAGGCAGGATGCCCATCCTGCCCGCGCGGGGCGTTTTGCTGCGCGGCGTTTACAGGCGTCGCCACGGCACGGCGGCGTTGAGCCGCTGCGGCAGGCAATGCGGTATTGCGCCGCGTGTGGACCCGCGCACGGCAGCAGCGTTTTTTCATTACAATGCAGTCCCTGCGCGTGCCCCGGCACGCCATGCCGGTGTAGCTCAGTTGGTAGAGCAGCTCACTTGTAATGAGAAGGTCGAGGGTTCGATTCCTTTCACCGGCACCAA
>NZ_DBHKZA010000155.1:0-6071 GCF_057314935.1 Achromobacter sp. | reverse complement strand
CCCGGCACGAAACCAATCCCCCCACCCCTTAATGCCGAATCTCAGCCAAAAACTTCTGCGCCCGCCCCGTCCCCGGCCGAGTAAAGAACCCCTCTGGCGTCCCCGTCTCCACAATCCTCCCGGCATCCATGAACCACACTCTGTCCGCGACTTCACGAGCAAATCCCATTTCGTGCGTCACGCACACCATCGTCATTCCATCTTTCGCCAGGCCCTTCATCACCTGAAGCACTTCCCCTACCATCTCCGGGTCCAGCGCGCTGGTCGGCTCGTCGAACAGCATCACCGGCGGATTCATCGCCAGGGCGCGGGCGATAGCGACGCGTTGCTGCTGGCCGCCTGAGAGCTGGGCGGGGTAGGCGTCGGCCTTGTGGGCAAGCCCGACGCGTTCCAAGAGCTGCATCGCCCGGTCGCGGGCTTCGGGGCGGCGGGCGCGTTTGAGTTGCAGCGGGGCCAGCATCAGGTTTTCCAGCACCGACAGGTGCGGAAACAGATTGAACTGCTGGAACACGAAACCGATGTGGCTGCGCAACTGGTCCAGGTGGACCTTGGGGCCGTAGATATCCTGGCCGTTCACCTCGATCACGCCCTTCTGAATCGGCTCCAGGCGGTTCACGGTGCGGATCAGGGTGGACTTGCCGGAACCGGACGGGCCGCACACCACCACGACCTCGCCTTGCGTCACTTGCTCGGTCACGTCGGCCAGCGCCTGGTAATCGCCGTACCACTTCTGCACTTGGGAAAATCGGATCATGTCGGCACCACTTTAGGGGCAGCCGTGAGCCCGGCGCGCCGTCTGCCGATACGTCGTTCGGTCAGGTGCACCAATGAACTCAGGCCAAAATTCAGGATGAAATAGGTCATCGCCAGCAAACCAAACACTTCGAATGGCTTGGTCAGCAGCACGCTGTTGATCTGGTTCGCGGCATAGGTCAGTTCCTGCACGCTGATCACGTAGGCCAGCGACGTCTCCTTCACCGTCGACACGAACTGGCTCAGCATGCTGGGCAGCATGTTGTAGAGCGCCTGCGGCAGGATCACGCGCCGCATCGTCTGCAGGTACGACAGGCCCAGCGCGCGGCTGGCTTCCTGCTGGCCGGGAGGCAGCGCCTGGATGCCGGCGCGGATGATCTCGGCCAGGTAGGCGCTTTCGTAGCAGACCAGCGCCACCACCATCGTCGTGGTGCCCGCGACGGGGCGGCCGATGATGAGCGGCACGAAGAAGTACGCCCAGAAGATGAACATCAGGAGCGGCAGGCCGCGCACCAGATAGACCACGGCCGAAGACGGCCAGTAGAAGATGCGGTACGGGCTGATGCGGCCCAGCGCCAGCAGGACGCCGCAAGGCAGCGCCAGGGCCAGGCTGATCGCGGCCAGGCCCAGCGTGGCGACCAAACCGCCCACCGGGCCGTGCGGGTACTGCCCGATCAGCAGCAGCAACCAGTTGTCTTTCAGTATGTCCCACATGTCAGCGCGCCCCCAGCGGACGGTACCGTCGTTGCAAGAGCGCCCCGCCCCCCATGATGATGAACGACAGCACCAGATAGATCACCGTCACCACGGCATAGGCCTCGAAGGTGCGGAACGTGTAGTTCTCGACTTCGCGGCCTGCCGCGGTCAGTTCCGTCACGCCGATCGCCATCGCCAGGCTGGTGTTCTTCAACAGCAGCAGGGTCTGGTTCAGCAGCGGGGGAATGGCGATGCGGAACGCCTGCGGCAGGATGACTTTGCGCATGGTCTGCAGAAAGCTCAGGCCCAGCGCCCGCGACGCCTCGACCTGCCCCGGCGGGATGCCGCGCACGGCGCTGCGCAGGTCTTCGCAGATATAGGCCGACATCACCAGCGATATCGCGATGCACGACATGATGAATTCGCTGCCGTGGCTGTTGAGCCAGTCGGTCGCGAATTGCGGCAGCAGCGCCGGCACGCCGAAATACCAGAAGAGGATGTGCACCAGCATGGGCACATTGCGGTGGAAGGCGACATACACCGCGATCACCGCGTTGGCCACGGGCGAGCCCGTCAGGCGGATCACCGCCAGCAGGCTGCCCACGAAGAACGCCAGGATCCAGGCCAGTCCGGCCAGCGCCAGGGTGGTGATGAACCCCCTGAGCAGCCACGCCGGATACTCGCCCTGAAAAATGGCGCTGAAGTCGAAAACGTAATGCATCGAGACAGGCTCCAGCGCGCGCGGCGCGTCAACCCTTGATGGCTTCGATGCGGAAATCGCGCTTCATGTTGAATTGCGTGCCCGCGCCGAACCATTTGTCGAACGTCTTGGTGGCCTGGCCTGACGCTTCCATGCCGTCCAGCACCTTGTTCACCTGGGCCAGCATGGCGGTGTCGCCCTTGCGCACACCCATCCCCCAGGGTTCGACGAACAGCGCCGGCTCCAGAATCTTGACCGGCACCGCGCTGGCCGACGCCTGTTGCTGCAGCTTCACCAGCATCAGCTCAGACCCCACGAAGCCGCTGACCTTGCCCTGTTGCAGCGCCAGGAACGCGCCGCTGGGATCCTTGAACGTCACGGGCTCGACATTGGGGATGTTCTTGCGCGCCCCCTGCTCCGACGACGAGCCGCGCACCGCGCTGACGCGCTTGCCGGCCAGGTCGGCGGGCGCCTTCAAGTCCTTTTCCGAATCGCGCGCCAGGATCTTCTGCAGGCTCACGAAGTGCTGGTGCGAATAGTCGATCTGCTGCGCGCGCTCCGGGCTCCAGCCCAGGTTGGCCGCCACCACGTCGACGCGGCCCGCGATCAGTTCGGGGATGCGGGCTTCGACGGCGATCAGCTTCAGTTCGAGCGGCACGCCCAGGCTGTCGGCGATGGCCTGGCACATGTCGACCTCATAGCCCACGATGGCGCGGGTCTTGGGGTCCTGGAAGCTGAAGGGCTCGGCCGTGCCCATGGTGCCGCAGATGAACTTGCCGCGCGCCTTGATGTCCTGCACGGTGTCCGCATGCGCGGCGGGCGCCAGCGTGGCGGCAAGGCCGACGGCGGCGACGAAAGTGGCGATGGTGGTCTTCATGGTATTTCCCCTTGGAATATAGGTATGGGTACGGCCTGCAAAACCTGCGTTTCAACGCAAGGCCGCGCACGCCTCATGGATGCGGCGGCAGCCTTCTTCAATGTTTTCCATGGACGTGGCAAAGCTCAGCCGCAGATAGGGCGACAGGCCGTAGGCCGCGCCGTCCAGCACCGCGACGCCCGCTTCGTCCAGCAGGAACATCACGACGTCCAGGTCGTTGGCCAGCACGCGACCGGCCGGCGTGCGCTTGCCCAGCAAACCGTCCACCGACGGATAGACGTAGAACGCGCCCTGCGGCTGCGGGCAACGGATGCCCGGCACGGCGTTCAGCAACGCGACGATGCGGTCGCGGCGCTGGTGGAACACGGCGGCGGCATCGCTGACGCAACGCTGGTCGGCGGTCAGCGCCACGCGCGCGGCCGACTGGCTGATGGCGCTGACGCAGCTGGTGCTTTGCGAGATCAGCGTCGCCATGGCCTTGATCAGCGCCTTGGGGCCGCCGGCGTAGCCCAGGCGCCAGCCCGTCATCGCGTAGGCCTTGGACACGCCGTTGATCGTAAGCGTGCGGGCGGCCAGCGCCGGCACTACGGCGGCGGGCGATGCGTGGCGCGCCTGGCCGTAGGCCAGATGCTCGTAGATCTCGTCGGTCATCAGCCAGACCTGCGGATGGCGCGCCAGCACCTCGCCCAACGCGCGCAGCTCGTCCGCGCCGTACATCGCGCCGGTGGGATTGCTGGGCGTGTTCAGCAGCACCCATTTCGTGCGCGGCGTGATGGCGGCTTCCAGCGCCTGCGGCGTGAGCTTGAAGCCGTCGGCCTCCGGGCAGGCCACCACCACGGGGGTGCCGTCGTTGACCAGCACCATGTCCGGGTACGACACCCAGTACGGCGCGGGGATGATGACTTCATCGCCGGCCTGCACCGTGGCGGCCAACGCGGTGAAGATCAATTGCTTGGCGCCCACGCCGACGATCAGCTCGTCCAGCCCGTAGTCCAGACCGTTTTCGCGCTGGAACTTGGCGCGCACGGCTTGCAGCAGCGGCTTGGCGCCGGCGGAGGCCGTATAGCGGATGTCACCGCTGTTGAGCGTGTCGATGCCGGCCTGCACGATGTGGGCGGGCGTGGGCAGGTCGGGTTCGCCCACCGTGAAGTCAATGATGTCGCGGCCCTCGGCGCGCAACTGGTCGACGCGCGTCTTGGCCGCCATGCTGGGCGACGGCTTGATGGCCCGGGCGCGGTCGGCCAGGAATTCGGTGTCGACGGCGCTCATGCCAGCCCCTTGGCGGCGAACGCGGCTTGCATCCAGCTTTGCGTCCGGTCGCCGCCCGCGATCTCGGCCATGATGCGTTCTTCCTTGGCCGCATGCGCGTGCGCCGCGGCGATCAGGCTTTCCGCGTCGCTGGCGGGAAAGCTGACCAGGCCGTCTTCGTCGCCCACCAGGATGTCGCCGGGCTGGATGACCTGGCCGCCGATGGACACGGGGACGTTGACCTCGCCGGGGCCGTCCTTGTAGGGCCCGCGGTGGATGTGCCCGCGCGCATAGCAGGGGAAGCTGTCGGCCTCGAAGGCGGCCACGTCGCGGATCGCGCCGTCGACGACGACGCCCGCGCAGCCGTGGACCTGCAGGTAGCGCTTCATGATCTCGCCCAGCACGGCGTTGGACAGGTCGCCGCCGGCGTCCACCACCAGTACGTGGCCCGGCTGGATCTGCATCATCGCCTTGTAGATCATCAGGTTGTCGCCGGGACGGGTCTTGACCGTCAGCGCGGTGCCCACCAGCTTGCCGCGCCCGTTGTAGCGGCGCAGGCCCGAGATGCCTTCGCGGCGCGCAAGGTTGTCGCTGAGGTGCGGCGTGACGATACCGGCCAGCGCTTCAAGGATGGCGGCGGGAGCAACGGGGGAAGCCGGCAATTGGCGTGCGCCGGTGAGGATAGTGGCCATGACGATCTGCAAATTCCTGAGTCGAAAGCCGCCGCAAGCCCGGAACGCTTTCCAGGCCCCGGCCAGCCGGGAGATGAATCAGATCGCATGGTGCGAGCTTTTCGGTTTGGGAAAAAGGGATTAAATTTCCACGAACCTCATCGCTTTTAGGAATATAAGGGTTAGCCCTTAGCGAAATTTCGGAATGAACCTGACCTTGGGCGGATCCGCCGCATGCTGACTTTCAAACAAATCGAAGCCCTGTACTGGACCGTCCGGCTGGGCACGTTTTCGGCGTCCGCACAGAAGCTGCACACCACGCAATCGGCCATCACCAAGCGCATCCAGGAACTGGAGGCGGACTTCGACGTGGCCCTCTTCGACCGCTCCGGCCACCGCGCCGAACTGACCGCGCGTGGCCACGAGGTCTACGCGCTGGCCGAAGAGATGCTGGGCCACCGCGACCGCCTGCTGGTCCGCCTGAAAGGCCAGCACACGCTGACCGGCACGTTCCGTTTCGGCATCACCGAGATCACGGCGATGACGTGGCTGCCCGCCCTGATCCGCCTGCTGCGCGCCCACTACCCGCGCATCACGCTGGAGCCGCACATCGACCTGGGCGCCGACCTGCTCAAGCGCCTGCAGGCCGGCCAGTTGGACATGGCGTTCCTGCACGGCGAATTCGCCGAACCGAACTTGCAGGTGGTGGCGCTGCAGCGCCTGGAATTCGCCTGGATGGGCAGCCCCGACATGATCGACGCCAGCCGCATCTACACCCCCGCCGACATCGCCCGCCTGCCCCTGCTGCGCCAAAGCCGCGAGTCCGGCCTGAACATGATCTACGACGGCTGGCTGCGCCCGCATACGCCAGCCAGCAACATCTTCACGATCAACAGCCTGATCGCGATGGCAGGCCTGACCGCCGCAGGCTTCGGAGTGAGTTGCCTGCCTAGGGACTACTTCGCGGACATGGTGAGCAAGCGGCAGCTGGTGATTGCAAGAACCAGCACGGCGCCCCCGCAATCCATGTACAGCGCGATGTTCCGGCGAGACGCGGATGTGGCGTTTTGTGAAAGCGTGGCGGAGTTGGCGGAGAGTTGTTGTGAGTTTTCTGGGGGGTGGCAGT